>JBFKUL010000244.1:0-4744 GCA_041635755.1 Burkholderiales bacterium
CGAGCCCCAGCGCGGAACAACCAGCAGGCGCGGCGAAGTGAACAGATCCGTGGACGAGATCGAAAAGCTGCGTGCGCAAATCGACGCGCTCGACGACGAGTTGCTCGCGCTGATCAATCGGCGTGCCGCGCTTGCGAGGCAGATCGGCGACCTCAAGCAAGGGGCGCCCGCCTACCGTCCGGAGCGCGAGAACGAGATCCTGCGCCGCATGACCAAGACCAATCCTGGTCCGCTTGCGCCCGAGCGCGTCAGCGCCGTGTTTCGCGAGGTCATCTCCGCATGCCGCGGCATGGAGGGTGCGATTCGGGTCGCCTATCTTGGTCCGGAGGGAACGTTCAGCGAGCAGGCAGCAAGAAAGCAATTCGGCCATGCGGTGCAGACGATGCCCGAGCCTACGGTGGACGAGGTATTCCGGCGCTGCGAGTCGGGCGCCGCCGAGTTCTCCGTCGTGCCGGTGGAGAACTCGACCGAAGGCGTCGTTGGGCGCTCGCTCGACCTGCTGCTCGTTACGCCGCTCAAGATCTGCGCGGAGATCGAGCTGCGAGTGCAGCAGAATGTGCTTTCGCGCGAGGCGGATCTGCGCTCCGTACAGCGCGTGTACTCGCACGCGCAGTCCCTCGCACAGTGCAACGGCTGGCTGAGCCAGCATTTGCCTAACGCCGAGCGCATGCAAGTCGCTTCGAACGCGGAGGCGGCGCGGCGCGCGAGCGGCGAACCGGGCGCGGCGGCGATCGCCGCCGAAGCTGCGGCGGCGGTCTACGGACTGCAGGTGCTCGCCCGCTCGATCGAGGACGACCCGAACAACACCACGCGCTTTCTCGTGCTCGGCAATCTCGAGCCCGCGCCGAGCGGCAACGACCGCACTTCGCTGGTGATGTCGGCGGAGAACAAGCCCGGCGCAGTGCACGCGCTGCTATCGCCTCTGGCGGTCAATCGCGTGAGCATGACGCGTATCGAGTCACGACCCTCTCGAGCCATGCGCAGCGCCCTTTGGGAGTACGTGTTTTTCATCGATGTCGAGGGCCACCAGAAAGACGAGCGCGTCGCGGCAACCCTTGCCGAGCTGCGGCAGAAGGCGCCGTTTCTGAAGATCCTGGGCTCCTACCCGGCGGCCGTGGTGTGACGGCGCATTCTCACAGGCACTGAAGGCACCCATGGAGCTCTCCGATCTTTCGCCCTCTTACGTGCGTGCCATCGCGCCGTACCAGCCCGGCAAGCCAGTGTCCGAGCTTGCCCGTGAGCTGGCGCTCGACGAGAAGTCGATCGTCAAGCTCGCCTCCAACGAGAACCCGCGCGGCATCGGTCCGCGCACCCGCCTGGCGATCGAGCGCGCGCTGGGCGACATCGCTCGCTATCCGGATGGCAACGGCTACGCGCTCAAGCTTGCGCTTTCGAGGCGTCACGGCGTCGAAATGTCCTCGATCGTTCTCGGCAACGGCTCGAACGACGTGCTCGAGCTTGTGGGGCTTGCGTTTCTCGGGCCAGGTCGCTCTGCGGTGTTCTCGCAGCACGCATTTGCCGTGTACCCGCTCGCAACGCAGGCACGCGGTGCGCGCTCGATCGTTGTCGCGGCCAAAGACTACGGTCATGACCTTCCGGCAATGGCCAAAGCAGTCACGGAGGACACCCACGTCGCCTGGATTGCCAATCCAAACAATCCGACCGGCACCCATGTCCCGTCGGAGGCGGTCGAGGCTTTCCTGCGGGAAGTTCCCGAGCGCGTCATTGTCGTGCTCGACGAGGCGTACAACGAGTACCTGCCGCCAAGTTCCCGCAGCGACTCGGTGAAGTGGCTCAAGCGATATCCTAACCTCGTCGTCACGCGCACCTTTTCGAAGGCCTATGGCCTCGCCGGCCTGCGGGTAGGCTATGCGCTCGCTCACGTCGCGGTAGCCGAAGTCATGAACCGGGTGCGCCAGCCTTTTAACGTCAACAGCGTCGCGTTGGCCGCGGCGAGCGCCGCGCTCGACGACATGGAGTTCGTGGCTAAGAGCTACGCCGAGAACCTGCAGGGATTGGCGCAGCTCGCCGAGGGAGCCTCCTCACTCAAGCTCGATTTCATTCCGTCCTACGGCAACTTCCTCACTATCCGCGTCGGTCGCGCCGCCGAAGTCTACAAACGGCTGCTGCGACGCGGTGTCATCGTGCGGCCGGTGACGGGCTACGAACTCCCCGAGTACCTGCGCGTGACCGTGGGAACGTCCGAGGAGAACGAGCGTTTTCTGGAGGCGCTCGCCGCGAGTCTCAGGGAATGACTGCGCCCCGGTATGAGCGTGTGGTCGTGGTCGGGGTCGGATTGATCGGCGGCTCTTTTGCCCGGGCGTTCAAGGCCGCGGGTGCATGCGGGCATGTCGTCGGAGTAGGGCGCGACCCGAAGAACCTGGAGACCGCGATGTCGCTTGGCGTCATCGATTCGTCGGCAACCAACATCGTCGAGGCGGTGCGCGACGCGGACTTGGTACTCGTTGCGACGCCGGTCGCGCAGTTCGAGCGCATTTTTGCGGCAATGGCGCCGGCGCTGCGGCCCGGTGCGCTGGTCACGGACGCCGGTAGCACCAAGCGCGACGTGGCAAGCGTGGCGCGGGCCCACCTGGGTGCCGTGCTCCCGCACTTCGTGCCCGCGCACCCGATCGCGGGGGCTGAGAACAGCGGCGTGACCGCCTCCAGGGCCGATCTGTTCGTTGGCAAGCGCGTCGTCCTGACGCCGCTGGCGGAAAACGTACCGCGGGATGTGATGCGCGCGACGGCCGTCTGGGAGGCGTGCGGCGCGCGCGTATCGCGCATGAGCGTCGAAGAGCACGACGCCGTGTTCGCTTCCGTGAGCCACCTGCCTCATTTGCTGGCCTTCGCGCTGGTGCACGAGCTGGCGCAGCGAGTCGACGCGCCGCACCTGTTTCGTCATGCGGCAAGCGGTTTTCGGGATTTCACGCGCATCGCATCGAGCCATCCGGAAATGTGGCGCGACATCTGCCTGGCCAACAGCGATTTTCTGCTGGCAGAGCTTGAACGCTACGTTGCGTCGCTTGAGCCGTTTCGGGAAGGCCTGAAGGCCAAGGACGGCGAGACGCTCACCAAGCTTTTCGGAGAGGCGCGCGCGGCGCGCGCGCGCTGGCTGAGCGGTACCTACGACGCGTGAGCGCCGCCCCATGCAGTCGCTTCTGATACCGCCCATCCGGCGGGTGGCCGGGACAGTGCGCCTGCCGGGCTCGAAGAGCATCTCCAATCGCGTGCTGCTGCTCGCAGCCCTCGCGCAGGGGGAATCCGAGATCCGCGGTCTGCTCGACTCCGATGACACCGTGGTGATGCTCGAGGCGCTCGCGCGCCTAGGGGTAGGGATCCGGCGCGATGCGGACGTCGTCCGAATTACGGGGGTTGGCGGGAAGTTTCCGGTTCGCGATGCCGAGCTTTTTCTCGGTAACGCAGGCACGGCGTTTCGCCCACTCACCGCTGCACTGGCGCTTGCGGGCGGCACGTATCGACTGAGCGGCGTTGCCCGCATGCACCAGCGGCCGATCGGCGACCTGGTCGACGCACTGCGCCGGATTGGCGCGCGCATCGACTACCTCGGCGACGAGGACTATCCGCCTCTCGCGATTCACTCGGCCGCGATCGACGTCGATTCGCCGGTGCGCGTGCGAGGCGACGTGTCCTCGCAGTTCCTGACCGCGCTGCTGATCGCGCTGCCCATTCTGGGCAAGGCCGTCACGATGCAGGTTGAGGGAGAACTCATCTCCCGGCCTTACGTCGAGATGACGCTCAACCTCATGCGGCGCTTCGGCGTCGATGTAAGCCGCGATGGGTGGCGCGAGTTTCACGTGCCGGGAAAGCGCTATCGAGCGCCCGGGGCGATCTTTGTCGAAGGCGATGCATCGTCGGCGTCGTACTTTCTCGCCGCCGGTGCAATCGGCGGCGGACCGGTACGGGTCGAAGGCGTCGGGCTCAAAAGCATCCAGGGCGACGTGCGCTTCACGGAGGTACTCGAGCGCATGGGAGCCGCAATCGCGATGGGTGACGCGTGGATCGAGGTTCGTGGACGAGGGCGGCTCAAGCCGATCGATCTCGATCTGAACCATATTCCGGACGCGGCCATGACGGCCGCGATCGCCGCACTTTTCGCGGACGGCCCGAGCGTGATTCGCAACGTCGCGAGCTGGCGTGTCAAAGAGACCGATCGGCTAGCCGCGATGGCGGCCGAAATGCGCAAGCTCGGGGCGCGCGTCGAGGAGGAGCCTGATGCGCTGCGCATCACGCCGCCCAAGCGCTTCACCCCAGGGGTAGCAATCGATACGTACGACGATCACCGCGTGGCGATGTGTTTCGCACTTGCGGCACTGGGCGGCGTTCCGGTGCGCATCAACAATCCCGGCTGCGTCGCCAAGACCTTCCCCAGTTATTTCGCGGATTTGTCCGCGATCAGCGAGACGGAGCCGGGCGCTTGAGCGTCCCGGTCATCGCCATTGACGGGCCCTCCGCCTCGGGCAAGGGTACGGTGGCCAAGCGTGTGGCCGAAGCGTTGGGATTCCATTACCTGGAAAGCGGCGCACTGTACCGATTGGTCGCACTCGCCTCGTTGCGTCAGGGCGTCTCGGCGAGTGACGAGACAGGCCTTGCCGAGCTCGCCAGAGGCCTATCTGCGCGCTTCTCGGATGACAATATTTTTTATAAAGATCAAGACGTTACTGAAGAGCTCCGGGGGGAGGCATGCGGCCGTCGCGCGTCCGAGGTGGCGCGTCTGCCGCGTGTA
>JBFKUL010000245.1:0-4733 GCA_041635755.1 Burkholderiales bacterium
CGAGCGTGTCAACGCGGTCTCCGACCACCTCAAGGAAGGACAATCGGTGAAGGTCAAGGTGCTCGAAGCGGACGACAAGGGCCGTGTGCGCCTGTCGATGAAAGCGGTTGGTCAGCCCGAGGCGGCGAAGCAGGGCTGAAGATCGGGCGTTCGGAAACGAGAAAGGGCGCCGAGGCGCCCTTTCTATTTCTCATTCAAACCGACGACTACTTCGCGACCTGCTTCTCCCGCATTTCGTCCAGCGTCTTGCAGTCGATGCACAGCGTCGCGGTGGGACGGGCCTCGAGCCGCTTGAGGCCAATCTCGACGCCGCAGCTGTCGCAGTAGCCGTATTCGTTTGCGTCGATGCGTGCGATGGTCTCGTCGATTTTCTTGATCAGCTTGCGCTCGCGATCGCGGTTGCGCAGCTCGAGCGCCATGTCGGATTCCTGACTGGCGCGATCGTTTGGATCGGCGAACACCGTCGCTTCGTCCTGCATGGTGTGCACGGTCCGATCGATCTCCTCGGAAAGTTCCGCCTTCAGGTGTTCCAGGATCTTGCGGAAGTGTCCACGCTGCCGCGCATTCATATAGTCTTCGCCTTTCTTGGGCATGTAGGGCGAGACGCTTTTCCGGGTCAGTTCGACAGCCATTTCTTGCTTGGGCCTGAAAAAGGAAAGGCGCTTTTTAGCAGAAAAGCCACCCTCCCGCAAGCGACGCCGCAGAGCGCCGAATCCCCAATCTTTCACCGACTTGCGTTGCCCTCGGTCTACGGCGGGGGTATCATGTGCGGCCGTTTTTCGGGGTGTGGCGCAGCCTGGTAGCGCGCTTGCTTTGGGAGCAAGATGTCGGGAGTTCAAATCTCTCCACCCCGACCAGGTTTGAACGCGTTTCGACGCAGGGCTGCCCGTAGCTCAACCGGATAGAGCACCAGCCTTCTAAGCTGGGGGTTGTGGGTTCGAGTCCCGCCGGGCAGGCCAGAACGGCCCGGCATCGAGCGTGTCGAATGCGTCGCGCGACCGGCAGCGGCGATGTGATCGATGGTGGCGGTAGCTCAACGGTAGAGTCCTGGATTGTGATTCCAGTTGTTGCGGGTTCGAATCCCGTCCGCCACCCCAAATTACCCGCGCTTCGGGCCGCCGACCCGAGGCGTCGCTTGCACCGGCTCTAGCCGGGACCTTCGTCGCGCGCGCGAAGCGGAAAGCCGGCCCGGTCGAATTCAGGGTCGGTGACCCGTTTAGCCAGTTCGGCAAGCGCCTCGTTCTCATCCAGGAACAGATTTTCCTTGCCGATCGCGCTCAGCGTGCCGGTCGCGCGCAGAACCCGGACAATCTGCGGCTCGAGTCCGCTGAAGGCCAAGGTGACGCCGCCCTCGCGCAGGCGTTCCGCAAGGTGGCGTACGACTTCGTCGCCCGAGGCGTCGATCTGATGGATGCCGTCACCTACCACAAGGATCGCCTGCACCTTCGGGAAACGGACCGGAATCGAGAGCACGGTGTCCTCGAAGTAGGATACGTTGCCGAAGTAGAGCTGCCCATCGAACCGGAGCGCGACGATGTGCCGCGAGAGAGGGAGATCGTGCGCCTCGGCGTCCCGCAACGCCCCCCCGGGATGGCGGCCAAGGATGCTGACGCGCGGTCGCATGGTCCGAAAAAGGAACAGGACCACCGAAAGCCCCACGCCAACAAGAATGCCGAGATCGAGATGCGGCGCGAACAGGAGCGTTGCCACGAAGGTCGCCGCGCCCGCCACGCCGTCGTGTCGATTTGCGGACCAGGCGTGGGCGATGGCTCTCAGATTGATGAGCGAGAACACCGCCATCATGATCACGGCCGCGAGCACTGCTTGCGGCAGGTGATAAAGCAACGGCGTAAGAAACAATAGGGTCGTCAGCACCACGAGCGCCGCCACCACCGACGACACGCCGGAGCGTGCACCGGCGGCAAAATTGACCGCCGTGCGGGAAAAAGAGCCGCTCGCCGGATACGCCTGCGACAGGCTGCCGACGAGGTTCGCGAGGCCTTGGCCAACCAGCTCCTGGTTCGGGTCGAGGCGCCTGCGGGTGCGGGTGCTGATCGCCTTGGCGATCGAGATCGCTTCCATGAATCCGACGAGGGCGATCACCAGCGCCGACGACAAGAGCGTGGCAAAGGCCTCCATGTCGAGTTGCGGCAGCCGCAGCCTCGGCAGGCCGGGTGGTATCTCGCCAACGACCAGTCCGCCCGAGACGAATTCGACGCCCTTTGCGTCTACGGCCGCAATGCGCCACGCCGGCTCGTCATCATGCTTTGCTCCGCGCGGCAGGAACGTGTCACCCTGATCGGGTCCCGGCGTCCTCGCAAACTCGAGCCGCTTGAGCAGCTGCAAACGGCGAGCACTTTCCTGCTCGAGGGACTCGATACGCGCATTGAGCAGCTCGATGCGATAATCGATTTCCGCCTGCGCCGCGCGCGAGCCTGCCGGATTGTTCGCGTTACGGCTGCGGTCCGCGGCGAGTGCGGTTCGCTCGGCATGCAGACGGTCCGCCTCGGCACGCTCCTCGAGCACAGCGCGGATCGCCTCAAGCGCAAACGGCTCCTCCAGACGCTCGAGTGCGATGCGTTGCTGGCGCGAGAAATCCAGCGACGCGCTGAGCGCGATCGCGGTCACGCTCACGATGAGCACGCCGGGAAGACGCGGCGCCTTGCGCCGAATGAAAAGCAGCGCGATCAGCGCTCCAAGGCCGAACGCCAGGGTCGGCCGATGCGCCTGCGCGACCTGCTGGAGGACGCCGTAGACGTCGAAGAAGAAAAAGCCGCTCCGGCCGATCGGCACGCCAAGCAGTTTGTTCAGCTGCGACAGGGCGATGATGATGGCCGCGGCGCTGGTGAAACCACTGATCACCGGGTGCGACAGCAGATTTACGAGCGCCCCCAGCCTGAAGGCGCCGAGCGCGAGCTGCAGGGCGCCAACCAGGAACGCCAGTGCCACCGCGTAGGCGACGTACTGCGCAGAACCCGGCAAAGCCAGGGTCGCGAGCGTGGTCCCGGTCAGCAGCGATACGACAGCCACCGGGCCTGTGGCCAGCTGTCCGCTCGAACCCCACATCGCGGCGATCATGACGGGGAGAAACGCGGTGTAAAGACCATAGGCGGCCGGCAACCCTGCCAGCTGAGCATAGGCCATCGACTGCGGCACCAGCACCAGTGCCACGCTGATTCCCGCGATGGCGTCTGCGCGCCAGTGGGCGCGGTTGGGAGGTTGCCACCATTCCACGAACGGGAACAGGCGGCGAACGAGCGATGACGCGTGCGACGGCAATGGCTGGACGAGAGCAGAGTTGACGCCAGGCGATGGTAGCAGAGGCTCGAGTGTCGCTGCGAAAGACGCCAAGCCTGCGGCACACGCGCAGTGCATCGCGCGCTTTCATCATGCTAAGCTCGATGCGAGGTTTGCAGCAGGACGCCGGTCATGGAATTGGGCACTGGAGATCCTGTTCGCAGGGTGCACGTCCGGCACGTCGGCCGTATTCCACCATGCATATCGAGCGCGAGCTCAAATTTCGGCTTTCCGAACGCGCTGCCGCGCGCGCGTGGAGCGTGTTGCCTGACGTGACGGCGCAACGCGTCCGGCAAGTGCAAAGCGTCTACTTCGACACCCCGGATCTTCGCCTTCTGGAAACCGGCGCGGCGCTACGTCTGCGAAAGGACGGTCGGCGCTGGCTGCAGACGCTCAAGCTCGACAAGCAGGCGGCGTCGGCCCTCACCGAGCGCCTCGAGTGGGAGCATACCCTTGCGCGCGGACGCCTGGCGATCGAGCAACTGACGCACGAAAACATCGAAAGCAAGCTTGGACTTCGGCCTGCAATGCTCCTGCGAGCGCTTCAGCCGATGTTTGCGACGCAGTTCAAACGCCGCTCGGCCCAGATGCGGCTTGCGGATGCAACGCGCATCGAGGTGAGCCTTGATCGGGGCTTCATCCGAGCAGGCAAGCGTCGCGAGCCCTTGCTCGAACTCGAGCTCGAGTTGCTGCACGGCCAACCGGCCACGCTGCTTGCCAGCGCGGCGCAATGGATCGAACCCCTTGGCCTGCAGCTCGAGTTCCGCAGCAAGGCGCAACGCGGATACCGACTTGCGCGGAAAGCAACGGAGGCGCCGGTCAAGGGATCCGGCCCGAACTTCGACTCGAAAGCGACGGTCGAGCAGGCATTTCTGGACGTCTTGGGCAGAAGCCTTTTCCAGGCGGGTGCCAACCTGCATGGCGTCGTCGCTTCACGCAATCCGGAGTACCTCCACCAGTTGCGCGTTGGGTTGAGGCGGGCGCGTACAGCGCTGCGCGCGTTCCGCGGGATGGCCCGTAAAGCACTCACGGCGCCTTTGCAGTCCGAGTTTGATCGGCTCGCGCCCGCGCTCGGCGCAGCGCGGGATTGGGATGTCCTGGCTGAAACACTGGATCGTGCCGCCCGGGATGCCGTCGAAGCCGGACCCTCCTTTGCACCTCTCGCGCGCATCGTGGCAGCGCGTCGTGGGCGTGCACGGCGCGAGGCGCGCGCCTGCGTCGCCTCGGCGGCGTTTCAGCTTCTCGTCCTGCACGCTATGGCATGGATGGAACGCAAACCGTGGCGTGGCACCGGCGCTCGAGGGTCGGTCGCAGACAGGTCATTGTCGGCGTTCGCCCCGCGTGTACTCGAACGACTCGAGCAGAAAGCCGTGCGGGCAGGCAAACGCATTGACTGGAGCGATGCAACCGCGCGACATGCGCTGCGCGTGCGGATC
>JBFKUL010000246.1:0-4699 GCA_041635755.1 Burkholderiales bacterium
CTCGCGCTCGACCTGCCCGAGCTCACTGCCGGCCATCCCGAGGTCGCGCTGATCCCGATCGTCTCGGAAGCGCGCGCCGCGGCGCTCATCACCCGGCGCTGGCTGCGGCACGGGCGCTCGCCGGACGCAATCGTCATCGAGCACCCGCGCTACGCTGGCGGGCACCTCGGCGCGGCGCGCCTCGAGGACGTGGCCGACGCGCGCTTCGATTTCGAGCGTGTGATTCCGGAAACGCGCGCCGCGCTGCACGCGCTCGGCGTCGACGCAGATCGCATCCCTCTGATTGTCGCCGGCGGCATCAACTCGCCGCAGGTCGCCGCGCGCTGGCTGCGCGCGGGGGCCGACGGCGTGCAAGTGGGCACGCCCTTCGCCGTGACCGAGGAGGGCGACGCGCATCCGAATTTCAAGCGCGTGCTCGCCGAGGCGCGGCCCGAGGACATCGTCGTGTTCATGAGCGTCGCCGGGCTGCCGGCGCGCGCGGTGCGCACGCCCTGGCTCGAGCGCTACCTGGAGAAGGAGGCCGTGCTCGCGCGGCGCGCCAAGAAGCGCCGCGAATGCACGCTGGCCTTCGATTGCCTCGCGCAGTGCGGGCTGCGCGACGGCAGCCCGAAGATGGGGCAGTTCTGCATCGACCACCACCTCGCCGCGGCGCTGCATGGCGATGTCGATCACGGGCTGTTTTTCCGCGGCTCCGAGCCGGTGCCCTTCGGCCAGGCGATCCGCCCGGTGCGAGCGCTCATCGACCACCTGCTCGGTCGCGAGCTGCAAGCGGCGGCCTGAACCCCCAGGCGACGGTCAATCCGCGGCGAAGGCCCGCAGCCGGACCGGGTCGGGAATGCGCACTTGGCGGCCGTCGACCTCGATCAGCTCATCGCGAATCAGGGCGTGCAGGATGCGCGAGAAGTGCTCCTGCGTCAGGTTGAGCCGCGAGGCGATGATCCATTTCTTGGTCGGCAGCGTGATGTGTAGTGCGGCGCCGACCGTGTCCACCGGACCGTTATGCAACAGGTAGCGGATCACGCGCCGCACGCCGGAGCTGAGCGTGCAGATCTCGAGGTTCTCCATCTGCTGGTAGAGCTTCGCGCTGAGGTTGGCGATCACCGTATGCGAGAACTCCGGGTCGCGCCGCACCTCGGCGAGCAGCGCGTCCTTGCCGACGAGCAGCAGCTTGCTGTCGACGATGGCCTCCGCAGTCGTGAGGCACGGCTTCGCAAGGAACATCGGCGCCTCGCCAAAGCTCGACCCGGGATCGACCAGACCGACGACGCGTTCGTCGCCGTCGCCGGTTCGAATCGAGAGCTTCACCTGTCCGTAGACCACGAAGTGCATGCCGTTGCCGGGCTGCCCGCGGTGATACACGAGCGTACCCCTGGGTGCGTCGCATTCGCTGGTTCCTGCGGCAAGTCGCTCGATCGCCTCGGCGTCGAGCCGGCGGAATAACGGCAGTTTGGCGAGGAAATCGCCGACCGGAAATCGTTGCCTGCCCATGGTCGGAGTGTGTCGTCTGTTCCTTGATCGTTGGAGGTCATTTTCCGCAGAGCAACATGGGCCCGTTCTGATCTAGATCAACATCTTGATGCGTGGCGCAGAGGAAGCTGCGATGCATGTGCCTCTTCGAGCACGCTCGATTTCATCAGGCCGGCACTGCCTGCCGGGCAGTTCGTGCGTCGCCAGGTCCGAGCGGCGTGGCGTCTTTCGATGACGGCGCGCAGCCCCTCTCGCGCGGCAAGAGGTGCAAGAGGTTTTGGATGAGAATTATCAAGGAAACGAGGTATTCGCTCGCGTAGCCTGAGATAAGTTAGGGAAAAAAGAAGAGATGAAAAACAAAGACTTATGCGGATACGCAAACGACTCATACGGCATTGTGGAAATTCGGGCGAGCACCGTCATGCGGCGCCCGCTTCCCCGCCGAGCCTTTCGCGTTTTTGCAAAGAGAAGGAACTCTCATGAAGCGTACTAGCAGGTTACTCATCGGTGCAGTGGCGTTTGCCTGGTTGGGCGTCGCCGGCGCAGCAAGCGTCGACGAGGACGCCGCGCACGCGCTGGCGAAGAAGAGCGGCTGTCTGAAATGCCACGCTATCGACAAGAAAAAGGACGCGCCTTCCTACAAGGAGATCGCGAAGAAGTACAGCGGCAAGCCCGATGCCGAGGACAAGCTCTATAAGCACGCCATCAGCAACCCCGACGTCGAGGTCGACGGCAAGAAGGAAAAGCACGACTCGCCCAAGACCAAGGACGAGAAGGAAATCCGCAACCTCGTGCGCTGGGTGCTGACGCGCTAGAGGGAGAGCGGGCGTGATCGGAAAATGGTGGAAGAACCTACAAGAACGCTGCCAGACCTGCTCGCGCGTCACGTTGAGCGCCGGGGTGGTGGTCATTGCGCTGGTACTTGGCGGTGTGCTGATGACGGCCGGCGCGGCGGGCCTGGCGTGGACCAACACCGAGACCTTCTGCATCGGCTGCCACGAGATGCGCGACAACGTCTACGCCGAGTTCAAGGACACGATCCACGACAAGAACCGCAGCGGCGTGCGCGCGATCTGCTCGGACTGCCACGTGCCGCGCGAGCCGGGGCCGATGCTCGTGCGCAAGGTGAAGGCGACCTTCGAGCTCTGGGGCCACTTCGTCACCGGCGTGATCGACACCAAGGAGAAATTCGAGGCCCATCGCGCGGACATGGCGCAAAGGGTGTGGATCCGCATGCTCGACACCGACTCGCTCGAGTGCCGCAACTGCCACAACCGTGACGCCATGAACGAGGAAAAGCACACCGAGAAGGCGCGCAGCCGCCACGAAAAGGCGAAGCGCGAGAACCTGACGTGCATCGAGTGCCACTACGCGATCGCGCACGACGAGCCGACGGGGCCCGGGCCGCAGGAGATCAAGGAAGCGAGATTGAAGAAGAAGTAGCGCGGGAGACGGCGGCGCCGGAGCCCGCGAACGTCAAACGGCAGGAGGGATGCCATGAAGAGCAGAAGCGCCGTAATCGCCGTACTCCAGGGACTGGTCCTCGCATTCGGCATTGCCGCCTTGTCGCCGTCGGCGCTTGCGCAAAGCGAGAAGCCCGCGCGCAAGGACATGGTCCTCAAGGACGACGCCAAGTGCACGCGCTGCCACGACGAGACCGAGGAATATCCGGTGCTCTCGATCGGCAAGACCAAGCACGGCACGCGTGCCGATCAGCGCACCCCCACCTGCACGAGCTGCCACGGCGAGAGCGACACGCACGCCAATAAGCCCGAGGGCGCGATCGAGCGCCCGGCGCCCGAGCGCGGCTTCAGCAAGCGCTCGAAGACGCCGATGGAGGATCGCAGTGCCGCCTGCCTGACCTGCCACCAGGGCGGCAAGCGCATTCACTGGCAGCGCAGCTTGCACGCCTCGAGCGAAGTTACGTGTGCTTCCTGCCACAAGGTCCACGCGACACACGACCCGGCGCGCGACAAGATGGCGCAGACCGAGGTGTGCTACGCCTGTCACAAGGAGCAGCGCGCCCAGATGATGCGTCCTTACCGGCACCCGGTGGCCGAGGGCAAGGTCGCGTGCTCGGACTGCCATAACCCGCACGGGTCGGCCGGGCCGAAGAACATGGTGCGCGACAGCGTGAACGACACCTGCTTCACGTGCCACATGGAAAAGCGCGGGCCGTTCGTGCGCTCGCACCAGCCGGTGCAGGAGGACTGCTCGATCTGCCATAACCCGCACGGCACCTCGAACCCGAGCCTGCTCAAGGTGCGCGCGCCGTTCCTTTGCCAGACGTGCCACGAGCCGCGAGGCCATCCGTCTACGGCCCCGGACGATACGCCGGTCGGCGGCGGCAACCCGGGCACCAGCCAGGCGGTGATCATGGCGCGCGGCTGCGTGAACTGCCACACCAACATCCACGGTAGCAACAACCCGTTCAACGACCCGTCAGGTCGCGGGTTCCGACGCTAAACCTGCCCGGAGGGAGATCGACATGAAAGCGAACCGAAACAAGCTCCCGACGCTGACCGCGATGGGGGCCGCGTTGCTTGCGGCGTTCTCGCCGGCGCTCGCGCAGAGCGACGAAGTCGCCGAACTCACCAAGCCGACGAGCGAGCTGGGGCTCGGCATCGGCTACGTCTCGAAGGACAACCAGCGCTTCGGGCAGTACAACGGGCTGAACGAGAAGGGCGGCTACGGCCTGATCGACCTGGACTACGTGCGGCGCGACGACGCGACCGGCCGCTGGACGCGCTTCTCGGGCCGCAACGTCGGGCTCGACCATCGCGAGCTGCGCTTCGAAAACGAGCGCCAGGGCGACTGGGGCTATTTCATCGACTTCAGCCAGACGCCGCGCTTCGACCCGTTCACGGTGACGACGCGGCTCACAGGCATTGGGTCCAACACGCAAGCGGTGGGCGGTAGCGCGACCGCGCAGCAGGTCAGGCTCAAGACCGAACGCGACGCGCTGACGCTTGGCTTCGACAAGGCGATCAATCGCGACGTCAGCGTCGAGGTACGCTTCCGTAACGAGGAGAAGGACGGCGCCCGGCTTTGGGGGCAGGGCACTTTCGGAACGCTGAACTTCCTGACCGATCCGATCGACCAGACGACCCGCCAGCTCGACGCCACCGTTAAATACACGACCGAGCGGCTCCAGCTCTCGGGCGGCTACTACGGTACTTCGTTCGAGAACCGGAACAGCGTGCTTAACGTCGGGGGTGCGGCAATTGCGGGC
>JBFKUL010000247.1:0-4698 GCA_041635755.1 Burkholderiales bacterium
CCTATGCTCACCATAGCGCAGCCGATTGCCGCAGAGCAAAAACGCGTTAAAGCGTCATGAAGCGACGTAAAACAAGCTCTTACAAAGGCTTAGAGCGGCCTCGTTTCACAATATGGGAGTACGTTCCAGCCGGATGTTGCTGCGCAACAGAAGGTGCGGCCGCGTGCTACCCGCCAGAGCGCTCAGGTCTGCACCAGCTTGCGGTGGCGATGAATGCTCATGAGGATGCCGATGCCGATGAACAAGGTCAGCAGCGCCGTGCCGCCGTAGGACATGAACGGCAGCGGCACGCCCACCACCGGCAGGATGCCTGCGACCATGCCCATGTTGACGAAGGCGTAGGTGAAGAAGATCAGCGTGATCGAGCCCGCGAGCAGGCGCGAGAAAAAGGTGGGCGCGTTGGCGGCGATCATCAGGCCGCGGCCGATCAGCACCGTATAGAGCAGGAGCAGCGCGCCGTTGCCGATCAATCCGAACTCCTCCGCATAGACCGCGAAGATGAAGTCGGTATGGCGCTCGGGGATGAATTCGAGGTGCGCCTGCGTGCCGTTCAGCCAGCCCTTGCCGGCAAGCCCGCCCGAGCCCACCGCGATGGTCGACTGGATGATGTGGTAGCCGGCGCCGAGCGGATCCTGCGTCGGGTCGAGCAGCGTCAGCACGCGCTTTCTCTGGTAGTCGTGCAGCAGTCCCCAGAGCGGTGGCAGGCTCGCGGCGAACAGCAGTGCCGCGGTGCCAAGCACCTTCCAGCCGATGCCGGCGAAGTAGATCACGTAGAAGCCCGCCGCGGCCACCAGCAGCGCGGTGCCGAGGTCCGGTTGCCTCGCGATCAGTGCCACCGGTATGGCGAGCAGCACCGCGCCCATCGCGAACTCGCGCAGCCGCAGCGTCGTCTCGTACTTGTGGAAATACCAGGCCAGCATCATCGGCACGGCGAGCTTCATCATCTCGGAGGGCTGAAAGCGCATCACGCCGAGGTTCAGCCAGCGGCGCGCGCCGTTCACCACGTCGCCAAAGAGCAGCACCGCAATCAGCAGCATCACCCCGATCAGATACGCCGGCACCGCGAAGCGCATCAGAAGCTGCGGCGGAATCCTGGCGGCGACCCACATCGCCACCAGCGCCATGGCCAGGCTCCCCAGCTGATTCACAATGCGCGCGGGCGTGTCATAGCTCGCCGAGAACAGCGCCGCGAGCCCGAGCGCCACCAGCGCGATCGCCACCGACAGCAGCGGCGAGTCGATGCCCTCCGCGATGCGCAGGACGAAACGACGGGGCGAGAACTGCGCGAGTTCCATCAGCCGCTCGCCCCCTCGTCCTCTACGGCGCGCTTGGTCGCCGGCATCTTGCCGAGAAGGAAATAGTCGAACACGATGCGCGCGAGCGGCGCCGCGGCGCGCGAGCCGAAGCCGCCGTTTTCGACTACCACCGCAAGCGCGATCTTCGGGCTTTCCAGCGGCGCGAACGCGATGAACAGCGAATGATCGCGATGCCGTTCGGCAACCTTCTTCTCGTCGTATTTTTCGTTCTGCTTGATGGCGATCACCTGGGCGGTGCCGGTCTTGCCGGCGCTGGTGTACTGCGCGCCGGCGAAGGCGCGCTGCGCAGTGCCCTCGACCATCACGCCGGCCATGGCGCGCTTGACGAACTCGATGTGCTCCTCGCGCGCCGGCACGCGGCCGAGGAGCTCGGGCTTGAAGTAGCGCCGCTCGCCGGTACGCAGGACATCGACGTGCGAGGACAGCCGCGGGCGGTACATGACGCCGTTGTTGGCAAGCGCGGCCGTGGCGAGCGCGAGCTGGATCGGCGTATAGGCGTTATAGCCCTGGCCGATGCCGATCGAGATGGTCTCGCCCGGGTACCATCGCTGCTGCTCGGGCTTGGAGAAGCGCTTCAATTTCCATTCGGGCGAGGGCAGCACGCCGGTGGCCTCGCCCTCGAGGTCGATGCCGGTCCGGGAACCGAAGCCGAGATGCCTCATGAACCCGGCGATCGCGTCGATGCCCATGTCGTTGGCGAGCTGGTAGTAGTACGTGTCCGAGGAGACCACGATCGACTTGTACAGGTCGACGCGCCCGTGTCCTTCGGGCTTGGAGTCGCGGAAGCGCCGATCGCCGAAGATGAAGTAGCCTTGATCGAAAATCGTCGAGTTGGGCTTGCGCTTGCCGAGCTCGAGCGCGGCAAGGGCCATGAACGGCTTGAAGGTCGAGCCGGGCGGATAGACGCCGGCAATGGCGCGGTTGTTGAGCGGCCGGTCCAGCGAGTTGTTGAGCTCCGACCAGCTCTGTGCGTCGATGCCGTCGACGAACAGGTTCGGGTCGTATCCCGGGCTGGAGACGAAGGCGAGCACGCCGCCGCTCGAGGGATCGATCGCCACCAGCGCGCCCCGCCGCCCCGCAAAGGCCTCCTCGATCACTTCCTGCAACCGGATATCGAGCGTCAGCGTGATGTTGTTGCCCGGCTGTGCGTTGGTGCGCGAGAGCGTGCGGATGCCGCGCCCGGCAGCGTCAATCTCGACCTGCTCGAAGCCGGTGATGCCGTGCAGCTCGCTCTGGTAGCTCGCCTCGATGCCGCTCTTGCCGATGTAGTCCGTACCCCGGTAGTTCGCCGCCACACCTTCCTCTTCGAGGCGCGTCTGGTCGGCCTCGTTGATGCGGCCGATGTAGCCGATGACGTGCGAAGCCACTTCGCCGAACGGGTACTGGCGAAACAGCCGCGCCTTGATCTCGACGCCAGGATAGCGGTAGCGATTGGCGGCAAAGCGCGCCACCTCCTGGTCCGAAAGCCGCGTGCGAATCGGCAGGCTCTCGGCATTGCGCACCTCGACCATCAGTTTTCGAAACCGCGCTCGGTCCTTTGGCTGGATGTCGACGATCTCGGAGAGCTCATTGATGGTGCTTTCCAGGTCGCGCACCTTGCGCGGCGAAATCTCGAGCGTGTAGCCCGAGAAGCTGCGCGCCAGCACCACGCCGTTGCGATCGAGGATCAGACCGCGGTTGGGCGCGATCGGGACGATCGAGATGCGGTTGTCTTCCGCCTTCGTGTTGTAGTACTCGTGCTGCACCACTTGCAAGTACGCGAAGCGCGCAAGCAGTATCCCGAACGCCACCAGCACCACCACGGCGGCGATTGCGATGCGCACGTGGAAATGGTGCAGCTCGCGCTCGTGGTTCTTCAGCTCGGCGTGGAAGTACATCGCGCTATCCCACTTCCTCGGCGGTCACGCGCCGCTGCTGCGGGATCAGCAGGACGAAGGACACCACCGGCCAGAGCGCCGCCGCAATCAGCGGGCCGACCAGAATCGGCCAGCCGGGAAACTCCGCGCCCGCGGCGATGCGGACCAGCACGGCCACGGCCTGCGTGCCGACGAGCAGCACGGCCACGTGGAGCGCCTGGCCCAAGAGCGAGAACCACAGGATGCGGCGCGAAAGCGTCACGGCGAAGAACGCGAGCAGCGAATACGCGAGCGCGTGCTGCCCGAGCAGCACACCGTTGCCCGCGTCGCTGACCAGACCGAGCATCCACGCCATGCCCAGGCCCACCAGCCGCGGTTGGCGCACGCACCAGAACGCGAGCACCAGCGCGAGCAGGTCGGGCACCACGCGCAGATCCGGCCAGGGCAGGAAATTGAACAGCAACGCCGCCGCGAAGGAGAGCGCGATGGTGCTCAGGCGCACCGGCATGAGGATGCGCTGCGAGCTATCGGGACCCATCGGCTTCCCTCAATCGCGCGCGGCGCGGTTTCTCGACGCGGCGCTCCTTGCCCGCTTGCGCCGCGCCGGGGGCCGGAGGCTGCTTCACCTCGTGCGACACTACCAGCACGAACCGGCCACGGTGCACGCCTGCTGCGGGTTGACATACGATGCGCGCAAAGGCATGCGCGGCATCGCGCTCGACGCGCGCCACGCTCGCGACGGGCAGACCTGGCGGGTAGGTGCCGTCGATGCCCGAGGTCACGAGCTGGTCGCCGTTCTCGATTTCGGCGTTCGCCGCCATGTAGCGCAGCTCGAGCATACCCGAGGCTCCGGCGCCGAACGCGATGGCGCGTAGGCCGTTCCTCACCACCTGTACCGGGATGGCCTGATCCTTGTCGGTAATCAGAGTGACCTCCGAGACCAGCGGATGCGCACGCGTCACCTGACCGACCACGCCGGTCTCGTCGATCACCGGGCTGCCCGGGGCGAGGCCGTGCTGCAGACCCTTGTCGATGAACACCTTGTGCGTAAACGGATCGCGGTTCGAATAAAGGATTTCGGCCGGCATGGCGCGATTGGCGAGCTGCTCGGCGGCACCGATCAGCTTTCTCAACTGGGCGGCCTCGGCCGAGACGGCTTCGAAGCGCTGCGCATCGCGCGAGGCGCTGAGCAGCCGCTCGCGCAGGCGCTCATTCTCCTCGACGAGCGCCGCCTGCGTGGAAAAGTAGCCCGCGACGCGTTCGGCGAGCACCACGGGTGCGGTCGCGACGACCTGCAGCGGATAGGCGACGAGCGCGAGTCCGCTGCGCAGCGTTTCCGCGTAACGGAAGCGCGCGTCGAGCACCAGCAGCGCCAGCGACATCGAGGCGAAGAAAGCCAGGCGTACGAGTGGAGCGGGTCCGCGCTTGAAGAACGGCGGCGGGGTGTGCTCCATTACAGCGGCTGCGCGATGCGGGCCGCCCTCAGCGAGTTCAGCTGCTCACTCGCCACGGGCCGCCCGACGCAG
>JBFKUL010000248.1:0-4688 GCA_041635755.1 Burkholderiales bacterium
CCAGGAAGTCCGGATCGAACACGCCGAACGCCATGCCGGCCAGCGCGAAGATGAGCGCGGTGCCGGCGAGCGTGAACGACACTGGATAGCCGAACAGCACGAAGCCGCACAGCCCGACGATCATCAGCAGGGAGAGGATTTCCTTCATGCAACCCGCCCCCCGCTCCCCGGCTCACCATCGAAGCGGCCCCGGTTCGGCTCGACACCGGCGATCACCAGCGCGGACTGCAGCATGAGCGATAGCGCCTGGATGCTCAGCAGCCCCGTAAACACCAGAATGAGCGTCTTCAGCAGATACACCGCCGGGATCCCCAGCCGACCCTCCTGCGAGATTTCCATGACGGCCCACGACGCCTTGACGTAGGGCCAGGCCATCCACCACACCAGCGCGCACGTCGGCAGCAGGAAGATCAGCGTGCCGGCGATGTCCACGATCGCCCGGGTCCGCGGCGTCATCGTGGCGTAAAAGATGTCGCAGCGCACGTGACCGTTGTGCACCAGCGTATATCCAGCGCACACCAGGAACACGGTGGCGTGCATGTAGACGATCGATTCCTGCATCAGGGTGGAGCCGAGCCCGAACACGTAGCGCGACAACACCACGATGAAGACGGTGAGCACCATGCCGAGCGTAAGCCAGGCGATGGTGCGCCCGATCCAGTCGTTGGTCGCGTCGATCGCTTCCGCGATGCGCTTGAGATTCGTCATCGGGCAACAGGATCCCAGGCGCGGCTGCGAGGCCGCACCTGGGGTTGACGGTCGTTGCTTTCGATCAGAGCTTCAACAACGAGCGGGCGTTCATGTAGCCCTGCTCGCCAAGCGCGCTCCAGCCAATCGCCTTCTTGCGCGCCGCCACGAAGCTCTCGTAGACCTTCTTGGTGAACGGATCCTTGTTGCCGACTTCTTCGACGACCTCGAGCGCCGCCTTGCCCATGTTCTTCAGCATGTCGTCGGAGAACTTGCGCAGCTGAACGCCGTGCTTGTTGAGCAGCACGTCGAGCGCGTCGCCGCTCTTGTAATTGAACTCGGCGAGCTCGATCGTCGCCTCGGCCTGCACCGCCACGGCAATGATCTCCTGCTGGTCCTTGCTCAGGCCCTGCCAAACCTTCTTGTTGACCAGTACTTCGCCGGTCGTGCATGGCTCGTGGAACCCTGGCCAGTAGTAGAACTTCGCCACTTTGTAGAAGCCGAAGGCGAGGTCGTTCCAGGGGCCGACCCATTCGGTGCCGTCGATGGTGCCCGCCTGCAGCGCGGGGAAAATGTCACCGCCCGGCAGGTTGACCACCGTCGCGCCGAGCCGGCGCAGCACTTCGCCGCCCAGGCCCGGCATGCGGAACTTGAGACCCTTGAAGTCGTCCATGGTTTTCATTTCCTTGCGGTACCAGCCGCCCATCTGCACGCCGGTCGAGGCGCGCATGAACGGGACGATGTTGAACTGGTCGCAAAGCTCGGTCCAAAGCTTCATGCCGTCGCCCCAGAGCATCCAGGCGGCATGCTCGGCCGCGTTGAAGCCGAACGGCACCGCGGCGAAGAAGTTGAACGCCGGCGAGTTACCCTGCCAGTAATACGATACCGAGTGACTCATCTCCGCCTTGCCGTCGCGCACGGCATTGAACGACTCGAACGGCGGTACCAGCTCGCCGCCCGCGAACACCTTCACCTCGAGCTTGCCACCCGACATGGTGTTGATGCGCTGGGCAAGTCGCTCGGCGCCAGTGCCCAGGCCCGGAAAATTTTTCGGCCAGGTGGTCACCATCTTCAGCTGCTTGATGCCCTGCGAGATCGCTGGCGCAGATACCGTTGCCGCCGCTGCGGCGACGCCGCCGGCCGCAGCGCCCTTAAGAAACTTTCGGCGTTTCATGGTCATAGCTCCTCCATAGGGATTAAGAAAAGCGTTGCGAACTCGGACCGACGCGCGACGGTCTTGTGAGCCGTTCGTGGACCGCGCGGCGAGAAACCCGGGTCGAAATAGAAGTATGTTAGCTAGACCCGGTTCGCGCAAGGAGGGCGATCTCGACGAGCGCATCGACCGCGAGCGCGCCGCGACCCTGCTCATGGAGCATCACCGGGTTGACGTCGATCGAGGCGATGCGGCCTTGCCAGCCGAGCATGGCATCGCCAAGGCGCACCGCCATGTTCGCGAACGCACCAACATCGAGCGCGGCCTGGCCGCGCAGACCGCCGAGCAAGGGCGCGATGCGCAGCTTCGCCAGCGCCTCAAGCACGTCCTCGTCGTTGAACGGCGGCAGCAGCAGCTGGAAATCCTTCAACGCCTCGAGGTAGATGCCACCATCGCCCACCAGCACCACCGGACCGAAGCTCGGGTCTACCCG
Source organism: Burkholderiales bacterium (assembly GCA_041635755.1). Classification (GTDB taxonomy): domain Bacteria; phylum Pseudomonadota; class Gammaproteobacteria; order Burkholderiales; family SG8-39; genus JBFKUL01. The sequence goes on from JBFKUL010000248.1 coordinate 2,334, forward strand.
CGCGCCGAGCGCAAGCTCCCGACGGCCCGCGGTGTGCCGCGCGACCAGCACGCCGTCCGCGGCGGGTAAACGCGGCTTGAACTCGCGGAACGCCTGCGCCACCGCATCCTCGCTTCGCAGGCCCAGACGCACCAGTCCCTGTTCGGTCTTGTGAGGAATGCTGCTGGAGCAGGCCTTGACCACGACCGCCGGCCCCAGGGCGTCGAACGCGGCGCGCGCCTCGGCCTCACTGTGGCACAGGCGATGCTCGACCACCGGCAATCCCGCCGCCGCGAGCACGGCAAGGCTCTGCGCCTCGTTCATGAATCCGGCGTCGTGCTCCGGCAGTACCGGCGCGAGCGCGTCCGCACCGGCACGCCGCTTCCTCCTCATGAGCCTCGAGTGCTCCGCCAGCTGCTGAAGCGCCTCCATCGCATCGCTTTCGCGCGAAAAGGATGCAATGCCTGCTTTCGAGAATTCGGCTCTCACCTCGACCTGCGGAGCGGCCACCGCAACCGCGTGGCCGTAGCGTTCGGCGAAGCCCGCGAGATCGCGCGCGAAGCCCGGCACGTCGTAGCCGGTACCGGCCACCGGCAGGCCGAGCAGCACCAGCTCGCTTTGCCGGTCATCGCCGAGGATCGGCAGCACCGCGCCAAAGATATGGCTGTTGCCGAGCAGTGCGCCGGTGACGTCGATCGGGTTGGACACGGTGGCGAACCCCGGCAGCGCGTCGGCGAGCCTGGCGCGCGCCGACTCCGAGAACGGCGCGAGCGGAATGCCGCGTTGCTCGGCGAGATCTGCCGCCATGACGCAGCTCGCCCCCGAGTTGCTGATGAACACCAGCCGCCTGCCCTGCGGCCGGTGCCCGCCGAGATAGAGCTCCGCGGCCGTCACCAGGCCGTGCGGATCGGGCACACGCCAGATCGCGTGTTTCTCCAGAAACGCCTCGACCACCCGATCCTCGCTTGCCAGCGCACCGGTATGCGAGCTGGCGGCTTTCTGACCGCTGGCGGTGCGCCCCGCCTTGACCGCGACGATCGGCAGATCTCGTGCGCGCGCGGCTTCCGCAACCTCGGCCAGCGCGACCGGGTCGTGGATCGCCTCCATGTACAGCAGCAGCAGCCCGACGCCTTCGTCGCGCACCACCTCGCGCGCGAGATCGGCGATCGTCACGTCGGCCTCGTTGCCCGTGGCGTGAACGTGGCGCACACCGAGACCTTTCTGGCGCGCCAATGCGTAGATCGCCTGCGAGGTGGCGCCGCTTTGGCTGACGATCGCCACCGGCCCGTCCTTGCCCTCCATCTCGTTGAAGATGGTCGAGAAGTTCGCCACTACGCCGGTGGCGAAATTCGCCAGTCCCTGGCAGTTCGGTCCGATCAGTCGCATGCCTGCGCCGCGCGCCGCGCGCACCATCGCCTGCTGCACCGTTCGGCCTGCCTCGCCGAGTTCGCCGAAGCCCGAGGCCATCACCACTGCGACCTTGACGCCGCGCGCGGCGCACGCTTGCACCGCACGCAGCGTTTCTTCGCCGGAGACCGCGATGATCACCAGCTCCGGCGCCTCCGGCAGTGCCTCGACGCTTGGATAGGCTTTGTGCCCCTGCACCTCGGTGCGCGCAGGGTTGATCGGGTAGAGCCGGCCACGGTAGCCGTAACGCCCCATGTACAGGATCGGACGCCCCCCGACCTTGTGCGGGTTGTCCGATGCGCCGACGATCGCCACTGATTCAGGTGCAAGCGCGGCGTGCAGGCCAGAGGCCGTCATGGTGCCCCATCATAGCGACACGGGCGTTGACACTGCGCGGCAGCGCGTGAAACAGTGATTCGCCATGAGCGAGCTCGATCAAGGCGGGCCGGAGCGCCAGTTCCGCGTGCGGCTCGCACAAGGACGCTTCGAGATCCAGCGCTGCGAGGGTTGCGTCAGGCACGTGTTCTATCCGCGCGTCGTCTGCCCGTACTGCGGCGGTGAACGGCTGCGCTGGGTAGCCGCGAGCGGTGCCGGTACCGTTTATTCGACCACGGTGGTGCGCCGCCGAGCGGCCGATGGCGGCGACTACAACGTCGCGCTGATCGACCTCGCCGAGGGCCCGCGCATGATGAGCCGCGTGGTGGGCCTCGCGCCGGAAGCCGTCAGGATCGGAATGAAGGTCTGCGCCCTCATCACGGGCGAGGGCGAAGCGGCGTTGGTGGAGTTCACGCCGCGATGAGTGCGAAGAAGTCCCTGCGCGGCTCGGTCGCGGTGGTCGGCGTCGGGCTCGCCGGTTGCGGCGAGGCGCCGGGCTGGTCCGAGACCGAGATTATGGCGGCCGCGGCGAATAATGCGCTGGCCGATGCCGGACTCACCACACGCGATGTCGACGGCCTGGTAACCGCGAGC
>JBFKUL010000249.1:0-4687 GCA_041635755.1 Burkholderiales bacterium
CCGACCTGCTGGGCTGGCGCGATATCGGCGGGCTGTGCGGTCATGTGAGGTTCGAGCGCTAAAGGCACGGAAAGGATACGGTAGTTCGCTTCCACGACGAAGGCGATCGTTCCGATTCAGGCAGCTTTTTACGTTGCCGAAGCAGGTAATTTTTCACGCTTTCCATGTGGCCATCGACAGAAGCTCGCCCCTCGTTTCCGTCAGCGTGCGTTCAAACGCAACAGTGACGCTGCAGGGTTTGGTCCAGGGGAGTTAAAGGGAAACGCCGACGTTCTGATGGCCCTCGGCCCCGGCGCGGTGCACGCGCATTCCGGTCACGGCTGTGCGCCGCTGCACGCGCAGGGCGTCGAGATGCTTCGCGTCCTGCTTGTCGCAGTGATCCTCGGCGTGCTGCTGACCCGGCGCTAAAGCAGGCGCTGATCTAGACGCTGAATTCGCGCAGCAGCCGGCCGGACAGCCGGTCCGTCTTGCGCAGCCCCTTGTCGTCGGCGACGAGGAGACCGTTCACCCACACGCCGTGCACGCCGAGCGCCGGCGTGTCGAGCCGCGGATGACCGCCCGGAAGGTCGAACACGCGATGCTTGGGCCCGCGATTTACCGTGGCCGGATCGAAGAGCATCAGGTCGGCCGCGTAGCCGGGCTTGAGTGCGCCGCGCGCCTTGATGCCGAAGACGCGTGCCGGCGCGCCGGTGAGGCGCTCCACCGCCTCGGGCAGGCTGAGCACGCCGCGCTCGCGTGACCAGTGGCCGAGCAGATGCAAGCCGAAGCCCGCGTCATTGAAGAAGGTGAGGTGCGCGCCCGCGTCCGAAAGCGACACCAGGCTCGCCGGATGGCGCAGCATCCTGCTCACCGCCGCTTCGTCCGAGTTGAGCAGCAGGGCGGTGAACACCGTGTCGAGATCCTCGGCGAGCGCGAGGTCGAGCATGACGTCGAGCGGATCCTTACCCGCCTCGCGCGCCACCTCGGCGATCGTGCGCTGTTCCATGGTGCGGTTTTCGGGCCGCGCCACCTCGACCACGTGCACCTTGTCCCACTCGCCGTTGAACAGGCGAAAGGTCGCGGGTTTGGCGATCTCGGTGCGCACCGCATCGCGAAACGACCTGTCGGCGAGGATTTCGCGCAGCGCCTGGCCCTCTTTGCCGAGCGCCGGCTTCCACGCCGCCAGGCCTTCGAAGGTGTAGGGCGAGCGCAGCGTGAAGTCCATGGTCAGCGGGCAGCAGCTGATCGCGCCGAGCATGCGCCGACCGCGCGCGTTCGCCTGCGCGATCGCTTCCAGGTCGTCGAACACCGCACCCGGGTTGGTGCTGTTGTGAAGCAACGCCGCCACGATCACCGGACAGCCGGAATCGGCGGCAAGCTCCTCCAGAAACGACACCTTGGTGTGCCCGCCCTTCGTAAGCATGAACACGCCGTGGTCGGCCTCCTTCAGGCAGCCGACCAGCGCGCGCAGTTCGGCCTCGTCGGCCAGCCGCGAAGGCATCGGGATGCCGCCATGGCCGTTATGCGCCGGGGAGGTACTGGTGGCGAAGCCGATCGCACCTGCGTTGATGCCTTCGAGCACCAGGCGGCGCATGGCCTCGATTTCGACCTCGGTCGCGGCACGCTCGACCGCCGCTTCGCCCATCACGTAAGTGCGCACCGACGAATGGCCGACGAAGCCGGCGACGTTCACCGCCATGCCATGGTGCTCGAGTGCGGCGAAGTACTCGGGCACGGTCTCGAAGTCCCAGCGGATGCCCGAGCGCAGTACCTCGAGCGACATGCCCTCGACCTGCGTCAGGTTGCGCATGATGAGCTCGCGATCGGCCGGGCGGCACGGCGCGATAGTGAAGCCGCAGTTGCCGATGATCGTCGTGGTGACACCGAGTGCGGGCGAGGGCGATACGCAGGGATCCCAGGTGATCTGCGCGTCGTAATGCGTGTGGTTGTCGATGATGCCGGGCATCAGCGCGAGGCCCTTGGCGTCGAGCGTTTTGCGCGCATCGCCGAGATCGCGTCCGAGCGCCTCGATCAGGTCGCCTTTCACCGCGAGATCGCCCACGACCGGCGACGAGCCCAGGCCATCGTACAGCGTGGCGTTGCGAATCAGCAGGTCGTGCATGGGGAAGCCTCAGTATACTAGCCCGCGCATGGACGCCTTCGAGCTCACCGGCAAGATCGCGGTGGTTACGGGCGGCGCAAAGGGGTTGGGCGCCGCAACGGCCGAGGCGCTCGCGCGTGCGGGTGCGACCGTGGCCGTGCTCGACGTTGCCGCCGACGCCGCGCGCATGGTGGAAGACCGCATCCGCATCGCGGGCGGCAACGCCGCGGCAATGGCCTGTGACGTGGCCGACGAGGGCGCGGTCGAGCGCGCCTTCGCAGAAATCGTCAAGGACTTCGGCAGTCTCGACATCCTGGTGAACAACGCCGGGCGCGCGATCCGCAAGCCCGCCACTGAGATTGCGCTGGACGAGTGGCGCAGCGTCATCGATCTGAACCTGACCGCCCTGTTCTCCTGCTCGCGGCTCGCGGCGCGTCATATGAAGGCGCCGGAGAAGGACGGCAAGCCGCGCGGCGGTGCGATCGTCAATCTCGCCTCGATCATGGGGCTGTCTGGCGGCATTTTTCCCAACGCGTCTTACCAGGCGTCGAAGGGCGGCGTGGTGAACCTGACGCGCGCGCTGGCGCTCGAATGGGCACCCGAGCGCATCCGCGTCAACGCAGTGGCGCCGACCTTCGTCAAGACCGACCTCACGGTGCCGATCTTCTCCAATCCCGAAGTGCTCAAGACGGTCATGGCGCACACGCCGCTCGGCGAGCTGCCGCAGCCCGATGACATCGCAGCGGCGATCGTGTTTCTGTCAAGCTCTGCGGCGCGCTTCATCACCGGCGTCACGCTGCCGGTGGATTCCGGTTTCCTGGCGCGCTGACGAGGTGCGATGCGGTGCGACGAAGCACTTGACTTTTAATTAACGCATACGTTAAATAAGGCCATGGACCGGCTTTCGACGACCTTCGCCGCGCTCGCCGACCCGACGAGACGCGCGATTCTCGCGCGACTCGCCCGGGGCGAGACCACGGTCGGCGAGCTCGCCAGGCCGTTCGATATCTCGGCGCCCGCCATCTCGCGCCACCTCAAGGTGCTCGAACAGGCGCGGCTGATCGAGCGCCAGGTGGACGCGCAGTGGCGCCTGTGCAGGATCAAGGGCCGGCCGCTGCGCGAGGCTTCCGAGTGGCTCGATCGTTACCGCCGTTTCTGGGAGGAAAGCCTCGACCGGCTCGTCGAGTACCTCGAGACGGCACCGGAAAACAGCAGGAGGAGACGACGATGAATCGCAGCGCAGCGTTCGAACTGACCCTGTCCCGCTTCATCCGCGCGCCGCGCGAGAAGGTGTTCGACGCCTTCGTCACCGAACAGGGCGTCAAGTCCTGGATGTGCCCGCGCGGCATGGGCATCCCCGAGGCGAGCGTCGATGCGTGCGTCGGTGGAAAGTACCGCGTGACGATGCGCTCGCGCGATGGCGAGAGCTTCACCGCCGGCGGCGTGTATCGCGAGGTCGAGCGGCCCAAGCGCCTGACCTATACGTGGGCATGGGAAGGCGAGGGCATGCCGAATATGGAGACCCTGATTACCGTGTCCTTTGCCGAGCGCGACGGCGGCACCGAGCTGACGATGACGCATTCCGGTTTCCCCGACGAGGCGCTGTGCGACTCGCACCGCCAGGGCTGGAGCTCGAGCGTGAGCCGGCTGGTCGATGCGCTCGATGCGCGCGGCAGTGCGGCGACTGTCACGCTGCTCGGCGCACCGCCGAGCACCTATACCTGGACCGTGCGCATGGGCCTCGCCGAGAAGGGCGTCAAGTACACGATGCAGGAGGCCCTCCCGCATACGCCGGAGATGCTGGCGCTGCATCCGTTCGGGCGTGTCCCGGCGTTGCGCGACGGTGACATCGAGATCTTCGAGACGAGCGCCATCTTGCGCTATGTCAACGAGGCTTTCGATGGCCCGCCCCTGCTACCGCAGAATATCCGCGACCGCGCGCGCGCCGAGCAGTGGACCAGTGCGATCAACGCCTACCTCTACGAGCTCATGGTTCGGCGCTACGTGCTGCAGTACATCTTTCCGAAGGGCAAGGACGGCAAACCGGACCGCGCGGTGATCGACGCGGCGGTGAAGGAGATGAAGGAGCGCCTGCCCATTATGGAGAAGGCCTATGGCAACCGGGCGTTTCTCGCGGGCGCCAGTCCGACGCTGCCGGACTTTCTGCTCGCGCCCATTCTCACCTACGTCGAGCGGATGGCTGAAGGCCAGGCGTTGCTCGAGCCCTTCCCAAAAGTGCGCGCGGCGCTTAAGGCCGTGCAGGAGCGGCCGAGCTTCCGCGAGTCTGCGCCGCCGCAGAAAGCCTGAGGAGGTCACCATGGCCAGCTCCAAACTACGCTTTCCGAATGAAAGCGCCGAGTACCGCGCCCGGCGCGATGCCCTGCTCGACGCCGAGATCGAGCTGCGGCGCAAGATGGAAGAGGTCGCAAAACTTCGCCGCGCGCTGCCTGCGGGTGGCGAGGTGCCCGAGGACTATCTGTTCGAGGAGGGCGGTGCGTCGCTCGATGACACGAAGATCGTGCGCAAGGTGAAGCTCTCCGAGCTCTTTGGCGACAAATCGACGCTGCTCGCCTATGGCTTCATGTACGGGCCGAATGCCGCCAAGGC
>JBFKUL010000250.1:0-4686 GCA_041635755.1 Burkholderiales bacterium
CCAGTCGTCCCGGCGGTGGTTGGTGCGAAGCGCCAGGAACTGGGTGATCAGGTAGCCCTCGGAGGCCATGATCTCGACGCCGTCGTAGCCCGCGGCCTGCGCGAGCTTGGCACTCGCGGCGAAAGCGTCGATGGTGCGCTCGATCTCCGCGGGCGCGAGCTCGCGCGGGGTGTGCGGGTTGATCGGCGATTTCACTGCTGATGGCGCGACGATCTTGTCGTGAAAGCCGTAGCGGCCCGAATGCAGCACCTGCAGGCAGATCCGTCCCCCAGCCTCGTGCACTGCCTTCGGGATGACGCGGTGGCGCTCCGCATCCTCGGCCGTGCTCACCTGCGCGCGATGCGGGCCGAGCTCGCCCTCGTCGTTCGGCGAGAATCCGCCGGTGACGATGATCGCGGCGCCGCCGCGCGCCCGTTCGGCGTAGAACGCCGCGAGGCGACCCATGCCGTCCGGCCGCGCTTCGAGCCCGGTATGCATCGAGCCCATCATGAAGCGGTTGGGCAGCGTAGCGAAGCCCAGCTCAAGCGGCTCGAACAAATGCGGATAAGCAGCCATGCATGCTCCGGATCGGCAGAACGGGAACGGACCCCAGGCGAGGTCCAAGGGCGATTCTAGCTGCGTGTGACGAGCGCCGTCCCGGCGAGAATCAAAATGCCCCCTGCGAGCGCCACTGCGGGGACCGACTCGCCCAGAAAAACCGCGCCCCAAAGGATGCCGAACGCCGGAATGAGATAAGTGACCGTGAGCGCGCGCGTCGCGCCGACGTCGGCGATCAAGCGGAAATAGAGAACGAACGCCACACCGCTCGCCAGAAGTGCAAGCGCAAGGACGTTTGCGATCACCAGCGCCGAGGGCACCGCGAGCGGCGGCGCAAAGGGAAGCAGCGGCAGCAGCACGACGGCCGCGGCGAGCTGGTTGCCCACTGCCATGCCGCGCGGCGTGGCCCCGCCCGAGAACCGCTTGATCAGCACGCCAACCACGCCGTAGAGGCAGCAGGCGCCGAGCGCAGCGGCGACGCCCCAGAGAACCGTCGGTTCCTGTGCAGCGCCCGAGGGGTTTGCGATCAGCGCGACGCCGGCGATACCCAGAGCAAGACCTGCGGACTTGCGCAGCGTGACGCGCTCGTCGCGAAACAGCGCGCCCCACGCCAGGCCGAAGATCGGCGAAGTCGAGTTCACGATCGCGAGCAGCGACGCCGGCGCGTGCATTGCCGCAAACGAATACAGGGCAAACGGCGCCGCGATGCCAATTCCGCCGATGATCAGGTAGGCGCGCCAGTGCGCGCGCAGGCCTGGATCGAAGCCCGCCAGCCGCAGCCAGGCGAGCAGCGCAAGGCCGCCGAGCAGCACCCGCAGCTCCGCGGTCCAGACGGGACCGAGCACCGGCGCCGCGACGCGCATGAAGATGAACGCTGCGCCCCAGATCGCGGCGAGCGCGACCAGGCGGCCGTAGTCGGCCGCCTTCATTTACGCGCGCGCTTCTCGATCGCCAGCAGTTTCTGTTTGCGCTCGACGCCCCAGGCGTAGCCGCCGAGGCTGCCGTCGGCGCGCAGCGCGCGGTGACAGGGGATCACCAGCGCCACCGGGTTGGCGCCGCAGGCGCTGCCCACCGCGCGCACCGCCTTCGGTGCGCCGATGGCGCGCGCGATCTCACCGTAGCTGCGCGTCTCGCCGCGCGGGATCGAGCGCAGCGCATCCCACACCTTGCGCTGGAACACCGTGCCGCGGATGTCGAGCGGTACGCGCGCGAGCGTGCCGTCGCCATCGAGAAACGCCAGGATGCGTTCGCGCAGCGGCTCGAGCGTTTCGGAATCGTCGACGAGCGCGGCGCGGCTGAACTCCTCGGCGAGCCGCTCGCGCAGCTCGGCCGCGCTCGCGCCGAGCTTGACCGAGCACAGCCCGCGGCGCGTCGCCGCGATCAGCAGCCGGCCGAGCGGCGAGGAGAAAGTCGTGTACACGATCGTCTCGCCGTCGCCCTTGGCGCGGTAGGCGCGCGCCGGCATGCCCAGCCGCGCCTGGGCTTTCTCGTAGAAGCGAGAGAGCGATCCGTAGCCAGCTTCGAACACCGCGTCGGTGACGCGCGCGCCGTTGCGCAGTCCCGACTTCATCGCCTCCGTTCGGCGCGCCTCCTGGTAATCCTGCGGCGAGACGCCGAGCACCGCCTTGAAGCGGCGCTGCAGGTGAAACGGGCTCGCGCCGACCTCGCGCGCCAGCTCGGCGAGCGTCACCCGCTCGCCGCCATGGGCGTCCAGGTAGGCGCGTGCTTTCTCGATGAGGGCTTGCATTCGGGGCATGATAGCGGCGGCCTGACCGCGCGACTATCCGGAACTTGCGCCCCCGACGAGCGCCGCGAGATACAGGTCCTTGTCGATATTGCCGCCCGACGCGATGACGGCAAAGCGCTTGCCCCGTCGCTCGCGGTCCTTCATGAGCGCCGCAAGCGGCGCGGCGCCCGCGCCTTCGATCAGGTTGTGGGTGTCGCTGTAGAAGTGACGCACCGCGGCCTTCACCTCCTCGTCGCTGACCTGCACGATGCGCTCGGCGCCCTTGCGGATCATGTCCAGCGCCGCGGGCACCGGAACGCGCACCGCCATGCCGTCGGCATAGGTGTCGGCACTGTCGGTCTCGACCGGCTTGCCGGCCGCGAACGAAAGCGCATAGCAGTTCGCGCGCTCGGAAACGACGCCGATCACGCGGGTCGCGAGCCCGAGCGCGTCGCGCCATGCGATCAGGCCGCAGATCCCCGAGCCGCAGCCGATCGGGACATACACCGCATCGAGATCCGCCACGGCGGCGTAGAGCTCCTGCGCGTAGCTGCCGACGCCGGCGACCAGCTCGGGCGCGAACGGGCCGACGAAATGCAGCCCTTGCTCGGCGGCGAGCTTCGCCGCGTGCACGCGGGCCTCGTCGAAGTCGCGCCCATGCTCGATCAGCTCGGCGCCCCAGGCGCGCATGGCGGCGTTCTTGTCGCGGCTGTTGCCGCGCGGCGCCACGATCACCGTGCGCACGCCATGGCGCCGCCCCGCATAGGCCAGGCTCTGGCCATGGTTGCCGCGCGTCGCGCTGATCACGCCAGGCAGCTTCGGATCGGACCGCTTGAGGCGGTCGATCAGCACCAGCCCGCCGCGCACCTTGAAGGCGCCGGTGGGCGTGTGGTTCTCGTGCTTGACCCAGACTTCGACGCCCGCGCGCGCTGCAAGCAGCGGCCAGCAGTATTGCGGGGTCGGCGGAATCGCCGCGTGTACGAGGAGCGCGGCACGCTCCAGTTCGGTTCGGTCGAGCATAGAAGATGTCGGAAAGCCGGACGATTTCTTTATCAGACTGCGCGCTCGTGTCCGCGCACCGTCCGGCCATGGGTATCGGCAAACTTGCCTTGAGAGTCCGAAGGCGCCCTTCGCCAGTGGTTCTTGACTTGGTTCATCGGTCGGTGGCAACGCTCCTCCCGGATGTTGCCCGTGAGCGCCTTGTTCAGGCAAGCCAAGCCAGTTGCCGGGTTGAGGCTGACTTCAACGGCAAATCGCTCATCGACGGGCGCGCGGCCTCACCCTATGCTTGACCGGTACGCTCGATTAGGATGGCGTACAGGTTGTTGGAGACGGTCGCGGTCGGCCGATCCGCCGTGCAGATTCACCCGCGAATCGACGCTGACCAAGAGCCCGGCGAGGGTTCACGAGGAGAGCGGCATCGTGTCGTCACGCAAGGCGATCTGCGTCGGGTGGCGCACCACGTGCGCGGCGCTCGCCTTTTCGCTCGCCGGTTGTGCGGTGACTTACCAACAGGCGCAGACGGCGTTCAAACAGGCACGACCTTGCTGCAAGAACTTGTCGGAGCTCAAGTACCCCATGCTCCCGGGGGCAGGGCAGGTGCTCGTCGATATCAACGATACGAGCCAGGTCATGGCTTTCGAGACCGGCAAGAGCTACGTGGCGGCATTCGAGTTACCGCCGCTCGCCAGACCTGCAGCCCTGCGAGTAAAGAGCTTCGCGTTAGGCGATCACATTGATCGCAGCCACATTTTCTATCCGCAGGTGCTGGTGCTGGACGCTCAGCACACGCTGCTGGCGCGGCACCCGCTCGTTGGCCTGAAAGCAACCAAAACGAGCGTTTCCGAGGCGGCTTCCGAGAACAGTTGGGGGCTTCCGGTAAAACTCGAAGCTGACGTGCCGATCAGCGATCCGGCGGCACGGTTTGTCGTGATCTACACGAGCGCTCCGCTGCTTGCGGCCAGCTCGCCTTACGTGAACTTACGCGTATCTCCGGTCATTCTGCCGGGTATCGTCACCACGGTGCCGTTGGGCTCCTATGTCGTTCAGATCCGGCATTCGCCGTTCGGGCGCTTGAGTCTGACGGTGAGCGCCGAGCGCTAACCTGCCATCGTCAGGCCGCCCGAAACGCTGATGACCTGCCCGGTGATGTAGGCGGCCTCCTCGCTCGCGAGGAAGGCGACGATGCCGGGCATGTCGTCGGGCTGGCCGACGCGCTTCATCGGGATGGCGCGCACCAGCGCGTCGTACACTTTCTGCCCGGCTTCGCCTTCGCCGAGAAAGCCGCGCAGGATCGGAGTATCCGTCGGGCCGGGGCAGACGACGTTTACGGTCACGCCTTTTCGGGCGACCTCGCGCGCGAGCGTCTTGGAGAACGCAAGGATGCCGCCCTTGCACGCCGAGTACACCGACTCGCCCGAGGA
>JBFKUL010000251.1:0-4685 GCA_041635755.1 Burkholderiales bacterium
GCGCGCGCACCCGTTGCCCGATCTCCTCCTCGTTCGGCCCGCGCTCGGTGAGGCGCACGCGCCCGCGCTCGGTCAGGATCTCGTTGATGAGGCCCACCGTGTACGCGCTCTCCACCGCGTCGGCGAGCAGGTAGCCGCCCACCTTGGCGGGCGAGACGATCACGTCCGCGCCGCCCTGGCGCAGCAGCTTGGCATTCTCGTTCTCCCGCACGCTGGCGATGATGCGCAGCTTCTTCGACAGGTGGCGCGCGGTGAGCGTGGCGAGCACCGCGGTGTCGTCTCGTCCAACGCACAGGATGAGCGCACGCGCCTGCTGCACGACCGCCCGGCGCATGATGTCCTCGCTGGTGCAGCTTCCCACCAGCGCGACGAAGCCCGCCTCGGCAGCGGCGCGTGCGGCGCTCTCGCTCTGGTCGATCACCACCACGTGCTCGGGCTTCTCGCCCTTCGCGACCATCTCGACCGCGGCGATGCGCCCGCTGTGACCGAAGCCGCAGACGATCACATGGTCGGACAGGGAATCCTCGAGTTTTCTCATGCGGCGCTCCTCCATCATGCGCTGGAACACCATCTGGTAGGCGGTGCCCACGAAAATGAACAATACGAAGAACCGGATCGGCGTGACGAAGAACGAGTCGATCAGCCGCGCGCGATCGGTCACCGGCACGATGTCGCCGTAGCCGACGGTTGTCACCGTCACCATCGTGAAATAAACGACATCGAGGAACGAGATGACGCCATCGACCTCGTCGTACAGCCCGTCGCGATCGATCCAGAACACCGCCAGCACGCTCAGAAACAATGCGAGCACCAATGCCACCCGCACTACCAGGGTGCGCGCCGCGGTCGCCTCTTCCTGGCGCACCAGCAGGCGCACGCGGCGCCCCGAGCCACCCTTCGGCAACAGTTTGCCGCGCAGCAGGCGCGCAAGCAGCCGGGACTCTTCGCGGTCTTCGGCCATTTTGGTGGGCGGCGCGGCGAGCGGGCGCGCTCAGCGCGCGGGCATCTCGAGCCCGCCGAGGTAGAACCGGTTCTCGGTCGGACTGATGATCAGCTCGTTGACGCAGGCGCGCGCCGGCAGCCGCGCGAGGAACAGGATCGTCTCCCCCAGGTCTTCGGCTTGCAGCATGCGTGCACGCTCCTCGGGCGGCGGCGGCACGGGGCGTTTATCGAGGATCGGGGTGGCGACCTCGCCGGGCAGAATCGACGTGGCGCGGATGCCGTTGGCGCATTCCTCGATGTTGATCGACTCGGTGAGCGCAATCACCGCCCGCTTGGTGGCGTTGTAGCCCGGGCCCGTGAGCACGCTCGCGTAGCGCCCGGCCCAGGAGGAAATATTGATGATCAAGCCGTCCTTGCGGTTGCGCATCGAGGGCAGCACCGAGTAGCAGCAGTAGAACATGCCCGAGAGGTTGATGCCGACGATCTGGTCCCAGCTTTCCACCGAAACCGTCTTGAAGTGCCGTTTGGGCACATTCACGCCGGCGCTGTTCACCAGGATGTCGATGTGGCCGTGACGCTTGAGAATCGCGTCCGCCGCGCGCGCCACCGCCTTCTGGTCGGCGACATCGACCTGCGCGAGCTCGACGCTGCCCGCGGCCTTCACCTCGGCCTCGGCCTTCTTGAGTGTCAGCGCGCTGCGCCCGGAGAGCACGATATGCGCGCCCTCGCGCGCGAGCGCCACCGCGCCGGCGAGCCCGATGCCCGAGCCGCCGCCGGTGATCCACACCACTTTGCCTTTGAGCGTCGCCATCCCGCTATCTCCGCTGGTACTGCTTGGCGCCGAACAGGATTTCCATCTCTTCCTTGGGGCGCGGGCCGGTGCGGCGCCGATCGGCCAGCACCGCCACGCCGCGCTGCACGGCCGGGCGCGCCGCAATGCCGTCGAACCAGCGCTTGAGATGCGGGTACTCCTCGATCTCGACGCCCTGGTTCTTGGAGGAGCGCAGCCACGGGAAGGTGGCGATGTCGGCGATGGTGTACTCGTCGCAGGCGAGGTATTTCGATTCGCGCAGCCGCCGGTCGATCACGCCGTAGAGGCGGTTGGCCTCGTTCGTGTAGCGGTCGATCGCGTACGGGATTTTTTCCGGCGCGTACATGCGGAAGTGATGCGCCTGGCCGAGCATCGGCCCGACGTGACCCATCTGGAACATGACCCACTGCAGGGTCATCCAGCGCTGCGCCAGATCCTGCGGCAGGAACCTGCCGGTCTTCGAGGCGAGATAGAACAGCATCGCCCCCGATTCAGCAAGCGCGAAGGGCTTGCCGCCGGGGCCCTCGGGATCGACCATCGCCGGCATCTTGTTGTTGGGCGAAATCCTGAGGAACTCGGCCGTGAACTGGTCTCCAGCGCCGATGTCGACCGCGTGCACCTTGTAGGGCAGCCCGGTTTCCTCGAGCATGATGTGGATCTTGTGACCGTTCGGCGTCGGCCACGTGTACAGGTCGATCATCGGTGTTGTCCTGGTTGCTAGTGGTTCAGCGCGCGCGAAAGGCGCGCGTCAATCATCGTGGTACACGACGACGGTGCCCGCGATCTTGTCGTGAAAGCCCTGCTTGCGGCGGTCGATCCCGATCCAGATGAAGCCGATGAACAGCGGCAGCATCGAGACGAGGTAGGCGAAGTAGCGCACCACCAGGCGCCCGGTGCTGGGCGCCTGACCGGTCTTCGCGTCTACGATCTTGGCCGAGATCGCCATCTTGCCCGGCGTCGCGCCGCGGTAACGCCAGAACAGGATCACCGCCAGCGCCGGAAACACCACCTGCAGGAGAACATCCCACAGCCCGGCAAAGCCGCCGCCTGCGGCAAGCTCGATGTACTGGCGGCCGTAAATCGCGAGCAGCAGCGGCACGATGATCACGAGCAGGATCAGCGTGTCGATGATCATCGCCACCAGGCGCTTCCAGAATCCGACGTACTCGACCTCATCCGCCGGTAGCGCCGGCGCAGCGACTGCTTCGCTCATGGCTCCCCCTCAGGCGAGTTTCACCAGCTGCTTGCCGAAATTGCCGCCCTTCAACAGATCGATGAAGCCTTGCGGCGCTTTCTCGATGCCCTCGACCACCGATTCGCGCGTCTTGACCTTGCCCTGCGCGAGGTATCCGGAAAGCGCCTTGAGTGCCTCGGGGTAGCGATCCTTCCAGTCGAACACGATCATGCCCTGCACCCTGATGCGGTTGACCAGGATCGAGCCGGTGTTCTTCACCCCGTAGGGCTCGGTATCGTTGTAGCCCGAGATCCGCCCGCACACGATCAGGCGCGAGAACGGGTTCATCAGGCGCAGCAGCGTGTCGAGGATCTCGCCCCCGACATTGTCGAAGTACACGTCGACGCCCTTCGGACAGGCTTCCTTCAGGTCACGATACAGGTTGCCCGCCTTGTAATCGATGCAGGCGTCGAAGCCGAGCTCCTGCCTGACGTAATCGCATTTGGCCGCGCCGCCGGCGATTCCGACCGCGCGGCAGCCCGCGATCTTGGCGAGCTGGCCGACGACACTGCCAACCGCACCCGAAGCCGCCGAAACCACCACGGTCTCGCCCGCCTTGGGCTTGCCGATCTCGTTCAGGCCGAAGTACGCGGTCATGCCGGGCATGCCGAGCACGCCGAGGTAGTAGGACAGCGGCGCGCGGCCGGCATCGACCTTGGTGATCTCGCCATCGCCGCGAATGCAGCCGTAAAGCTGCCAGCCCAGGCGCGCGAGCACCTTGTCGCCGCGCTGGAAGTTCGGATGCCTGGACTCGAGCACCTCGCCCGCGGTCTGTCCCTCCATCACGTCGCCGATCTCGACGCCCTTGATATAGCTCTTTTGCTGGCTCATGCGCCCGCGCATGTAGGGATCGAGCGAAAGCCAGAGATTCTTCACCAGCACCTCGCCGTCCTTCGGCGCCGGCAGCGGCGATTCGACCAGCTTGAAGTGCTCGGGCTTCACCCAGCCGGTCGGATAGCCGGCAAGCGTCCAGGCCTTGTTGGTCGGCATGTCACGCCGCCTTCGCGGGAATCGACGCGAAGCGCCCGAGATGATGGTCGGCGTCGCCGAACTGCAGCGCGATCATGGTCAGGCGGCGGAAGGTGTGGCTCACCTTGAGCTCCTCGCTCATGCCCATGCCGCCATGCAGTTGAATCGCCTCCTGGCTCACGTGCCGGCAGGCGTCCGAGACGCGGATCTTGGCCGCGGAAACCGCGCGCCGGCGCTCGGCGGAATCTCGCTCGTGGTCGACCTTGCTGCAGGCCAGGCAGGCCATCGAGCGCGCCTGCTCGAGGCTGATGACCATGTCGACCATGCGATGCTGCAGCGCCTGGAAGGTGCCGATCGGCACGCCGAACTGCTTGCGCGTCTTCAGGTATTCGAGCGTCGCCTCGTTCGCGTATTTGATTGCGCCCACCGCCTCGGCGCACACCAGCGCGGTGGCGAAGTCGGTGACCTCCTCGATCAGCGCAAAGGCACCATCCTGGGCTCCGATCAACGCATCGGCGCCGACTTTCACGTTCTTGAGCACGATATCCGCGGCGCGCATCCCGTCGAGCGTGCGGCAGGGCCGGAGCGTCACTCCCGCCGCCTTGCGCTCGAGCAGGAAAAGGCTGATGCCCTTGGCGTCGCCCGGCTTGCCCGAAGTGCGCGCCGAAACCACCAGTTGATCGGCCATCGGCGCACCGAGCACGACGCATTTCTCGCCGTCGAGCTGCC
>JBFKUL010000252.1:0-4640 GCA_041635755.1 Burkholderiales bacterium
ACATCTGCAGCCGCCGGATCGCGCCGCCGGCGGCGAACATCGAATGCGTGCCGAGCTTGCCGACCATGTTGTCGATCATCGCCTTGGTGCCGAAGGGCTTGCCGCAGCGCACGCAGTTGAACGGCTCGGCCTCGTTCAGCGTCACCGGCTCCTTGGCCTGCGCCGTGAGCAGCAGCCGCGGCACGAGACTGATCGAATCCTCCGGGCAGGTGTGCTCGCACAGACCGCACTGCACGCAGTTGCGCTCGATGAAGCGCAGCGCCGGCGTCTCGGGCGAATCGAGCAGCGCCGCTTCAGGGCAGGCGCCGATGCACGCCTTGCACAGCGTGCAGGTTTTTTTGTCTACCACCAGCATGCCGAAGGGCGCGCCCTTGGCGAGCGGGATCTCCTGCTTCGGCGTCGGCGCGTGCTTCGCCAGGTGGTCGATCGCAAAATCGAGCGAGGTGCGCTTCTCGGCCGCGAGGTTGAACGTCGCGGGCGTCGCGACGCTCGCCGCCGGCTGCAGCGCCCAGAGCGATTTCTCCAGCGCGGCCGCGTCCGCGGCACGGATGAAGTGGAAGTGCTTTCCCGGGTAGCCGAGCGCAGACAGGATCGTCTGCGCGTGGCTCATCTGTTCCTCCAACGCCTTGACGTAGCCTTCGGGCTCTTTCCCGCCGGAGAGCACCGCCACCTGGCTCGCACCGTAGCCGACGGCGCCGAGCAGCGTGTCGATGCCGATCGAAGCGATGTGAAAGGCATCCATCGGTATCACGCGCGCCGGCAATCCCTTGCCGCCGCGCAGTGCGTGACGGCCGGTCGCCTGCACCAGCGCACGGCCGTCCTCCAGGTTGTGGAACAGCAGGCACGCGTCCTTGCCGCCCGCGTCGCGGTACTTGCCCATGGCGGTCTTGAGCCGCAGCCCGATCTCGCGCACGCGCGGATAGGCATAGCTCATCGCGCCCGAGGGGCACACCGTCGCGCAGCCGCCGCAGCCGGCACACAGGTGCGGCTCGACCTTGACGTAATCGCCGTCGGGCTTGATGGCGCCGGTCGAGCACACGTCGATGCAGCGGTTGCAGCCCTCCTGTCCGGAGCGGCTGTGCGCACAGATGCTCTCCTTGTAGACGAAGAACTTGGGCTTCTCGAATTCACCCACCAGCTGCGCGAGGCGCGCCGCGGCGAGCGATTGCTCGAGCGGATCGGCGCCCGGCGCGGCGTAGCCCTGCGGCAGATCGGGCTGCCTGAGAATCGGCTTGGCCGAGAGATCGAGCACCAGGTCGAACCTTTCCTTGCGCGCGGTCTCGGCGCGCGAGAAATCCACCGCGCCGATCGCGCCGCAGGCCTTGACGCACTCGCGGTGCGCCTTGCATTTGGTCATGTCGATCTGGTAGGTGAAGTCGATCGCGTTCTCCGGGCAGACGCGGATGCACGCGTTGCAGCGCGTGCAGACATCGAGATCGATCGCGTTTTCCTGCGCCCACTCGACGTCGAACGCACCAAGGTAGCCCTCGAGCTTGGTCACCTTGCCCGACCACACCGGGTACTTGCGCTCGAGCGGCAGCTCGCCGCCTTCGCCGCGCGTCATCAGCACGCTCACCTCGAGCTGGGCCGCGAGCCGCTCCGCCCAGTCGAGCGCGGCAGCCGATGGGCCGATGATCAAGAGCTGTCCGGTGGACTTGTACTCGACCGATGGCACCGGCTCGGGCTCGGGCAGCGCCGCGAGCGCAAGCAGCGCCGCGATCTTCGGGGTGGCCTGCTTGCCCTCGGCCGACCAGCCCGCGGCCTCGCGGATGTTCACGAAGCGAAGATCCGCATTCGACTCGGCCGCCTGCGCGAGCTCCGCGAACAGCGGCGCCTCCTGCGTGCAGCCGACGAGCAGCTCGTCATCTTTCAGCGCGTCCTGGAACGCCGCCGACTCCTTGCGGCAGAGCTCGGTGTGCACGGTGATCGACTTGCCGAGCTTGAGCGCCTGGCCGAGCGCCTTGGCGTCGAGCGGGATGCTGCGGTTGCAGCTACACAGCTTGAGTGTCTTGTCTTCGAGCGCCATGCGCCACTCTTACCCCTTTTTCGAGGGCCGTTGCGGCCGGCCGTCGGATTGTGTGTCGTCACCTGCCTGCACCTGACCCTGCTCCTCGTGCCTCGGCTGGGAACCCTCTTGCTCGTTTCGCCCGGAGGTTTCGTCGACCTGCGCGCTCTGCCGCGGCGCCGCCTCGGTCGTGCCTTCCTCGGCGAGCGCTTCGCCCTTTTTCTCGTCGTCCCAGCCGAACAAGGTGCGCTTCGCGTGCGCAAGCGTCTTCGCCACTTCCGGCGAGAGCTTCTCGAGATTCGAGAGGTCCTCGATGTCGATGTTCAGGGGGTCAATGACATTGAAGCGCGGATCCGCGAACAGCTTCTTAAGTGCCGCGCGGCGCAGCTTGTCGTTCACCCCGGGCTTCATGAACTCGACAAAGTCCGATTGGCTGGTGAGCTTGTCGAGCGCGGGCAGCTCGGTCGCGGGCGCCGCCGCGCCGGCCGGCTTCTTCGAAGCACGCGCCTGCGCGGGCGGCGACTCGGCGGGCTTGCCGTCCTTGGGTTGCCTCTGCTCCTCGCGCGGTTCCGGCGGGCTGTCTTTGTCCGCGTCGAGCTTGCGGCGCGACCAGCGCGAAAGAAACGCTTCCTTGTCCTGTGCCATCAGCTGCGCGCCCGATCCTTGGGATGCATGAACGACTTCGGCTTGATGCGCTTGCGCGCCACTGGCCGGTAGTGATCCTCGACGAACTGGCCGACCCAGGCGAACACCTCCGGCGGCATGCCCACTGCGTCCACCTGCGCCCCGCCGTCCATCCAGCGACTCGCCTCGTCGTAGCTCAAGGTCAGCATCTCGGGAACCCCGCGCTCCTTTTCCATCTGCCAGCGTACGAACACGCGTGGGTTCGTGCCAGACACGTTCAAGTAGTAGCCTTCGGCCTCGTCCCGGTAAAGCACCACTTCGAAGCCGGGATAAAGCCATTGCTGCAAGTCGCCCTGTTCGAGGATCAGCCGCGGCGCGCCTTCCCCCGCCTGCCCGGGCAAAACCGAATGTGCCTCCCAGACCTCGGACTGCCAGCGATTGTCGATCGGCCGGCGCTGCATCACCACCGACAACGTGGTTTTGGGCCTTTCCATGCGTTACCTCGAAGTGCGTGTTTGAACTATAGCGCAAGCTCCGGTCTGTTAAGATTTTCTACTGACCCGCAGGCAAAGGCACCATGCCGGAAAAGGTTATTCCGATCCGCACCGAAACGCGCATCGCGCCGCCCGCGCCCGCCTACGACGGCGCGCCGCTCGCGGACACGCTCGGCCGGGGGCTGCGCGACCTGCGCATCTCGGTGACCGACCGCTGCAACTTCCGCTGCGTGTATTGCATGCCGCGCGAGGTATTCGACGCCAATCACGAGTTCCTGCCGCACAGCGCGATCCTGTCGTTCGAGGAAATCGCGCGCCTGGCCGGAATTTTCGTCGGCCTCGGCGTCGAGAAGATCCGCCTCACCGGCGGCGAGCCGCTGGTGCGGCGCGACCTGCATCGCCTCATCGCGATGCTCGCCGAGCTCGGGGTCGATCTCACGCTCACCACCAACGGGTCGCTGCTCGCCAAGCAGGCGCGCGCGCTGAAACAGGCGGGCCTCAAGCGCGTCACCGTGAGCCTCGACTCGCTCGACGACGCGGTGTTCCGCGCCATGAACGACGCCGATTACCCGGTGGCCAAGGTGCTGGCGGCGATCGACGTCGCCGCGGCCGAGGGGCTCGCGCCGGTGAAGATCAACATGGTCGTCAAGCGCGGCACGAACGAGCAGGAGATCGTGCCGATGGCGCGGCGCTTCCGCTCGAGCGGGCACATCGTGCGCTTCATCGAGTACATGGACGTGGGCAGCACCAACGGCTGGCGCATGGACGACGTGGTGCCCTCGGCGGAGGTGGTGAAGCGGATCGGCGAACATTTCCCGCTCGCGCCCGCCGAGCCGAACTACACCGGCGAGGTCGCCGAGCGCTGGCGCTATCTCGACGGCGCGGGCGAGATCGGCGTCATCTCCTCGGTGACGCAGGCGTTCTGCCACGATTGCACGCGCATGCGCCTGTCGACCGAGGGCTCGCTCTTCACGTGCCTTTTCGCCCAGCACGGTCACGACCTGAAAGGGCTGCTCCGCGGCGGCGCCTCGGACGAGCAGATCGTGAACGAGATCGCGCACGTCTGGCGCGGGCGCAGCGACCGCTACTCGGAGATCCGCACCGCCGAGACCGCGCGCCAGAGCAAAGTCGAGATGTCCTACATCGGTGGCTAAGAAACCCCGCCGTCCCGAGCTGACCGACGCCGCGAAGCCCGCCACCTTCGAGGTCGAGGCCTACAACGAGCGCGGCGAGATGGTGCCGACCTCGATCGCCGGCGAGCACCCGCTGACGCTCTACCTCGACAAGCGCGAGCTCGTCACCCTGATGACGCTCGGGCATGCGCCCGAGGCGCTCGCCATCGGCTACCTGAGAAACCAGAACTTCATCGCCTCGATCGAAGAGCTCGCCGCGGTGCAGGTCGACTGGGAGACCGCGTCGGTGGCGGTCAAGACGCGCCGCGGCGTGAAAGGCCTGAGGGAGCGCATCAAGAAGCGCACCGTGACCACCGGCTGCGGCCAGGGCACGGTGTTCGGCAA
>JBFKUL010000253.1:0-4596 GCA_041635755.1 Burkholderiales bacterium
AGGGAGACTGAGGGAGGGATTGCCACCCTGCCTCAGAAGCCGGTCTGGAGTCTGTGGGAGGGATCGCCGCCCTGCCTCAGAAGCCGGTCTGGAGTCTGCGGGAGGGATTGCCGCCCTCCCTCAGAAGCCGCGGGGAGGGAGTCTGAGGGAGGGATCGCCGCCCTGCCTCAGAAGCCGCGGGGAGGGAGTCTGAGGGAGGGATCGCCGCCCTCCCTCAGAAGCCGGCTACGCCGAGGGGATGAACTCCGGGTCATCCTGCTGCTCGCGCTCGAACTTCAGGAAATCGTAATAGCCGCAGCGGGGGCTGTCCGGATACTCGCGGCACACGCCGGGACGCGCGTGATAAACGGTGCAGCGGCGCGCCTTCTGGTCGAGGAACTGGCACACCGAGTCGAACACTTCGTCCCGGCGATGGCGCAGCACGCGCGCCTTCTCGCTGGCGTCGTACTTGGTGAAGCGCGCCTCCGCGGTCTGGTCGTCGAGACCGAAATGTCGCGCCAACCGCGCGATGTCGCGCTTGGTCACTTCGATCAGCGGATAGCTGCAGCAGTAGGCAGGGCATCTGCTGCAGTCGTAGCGCTGACGCGCTTCGCGGCGCGGCTGAATCTCGCTTTGGATAGGAATAAGTGCGTGCTTGCCGTTTTTCATGTGCAGGGATGCGCGGCGCGCGGGCGCGCGCCGGGATGACGATCGAAGGCGCATTTTACGCCAGCTTCCGTGCGCTCATGCACGCCGCGTTTGCATTTAACCCGAAATCGCGGCCGATTCGTTTCATGCCTTAGGGGCCGCCGTGTTGGCGGCCGCCATCTGGAAAAGGAACAGGCATGAAAGCGATCAAGCGTCTGGTGGCAGTCTTCGTCCTGGCGATCGGCACGCAGGCCTTCGCGAGCGGCTCGCTCGTGCAGCTCAGCGTTTACGACCGCACCGAGGGCCGCGAGCTGCCGCTGCACTGGCACGAGGGGCGCGCCTACGTCGTGGGCCGCCCACGCAACGAGTACCAACTGATGCTGAGCAACCGCAGCGGCGAGGAGCTGCTCGCGGTCGTCTCAGTGGACGGCGTCAACGTGATCACCGGGGAAAGCGCCAATCCGCAGCAGCCCGGCTACGTGCTCGCACCCGGCCGCAAATTGGCCATTCAGGGGTGGCGCAAGAGCCTGGGCGAGACCGCGGCGTTCTACTTCACTCCGCTGCCCGACTCCTATGCGGCACGCACCGGGCGGCCGGACAACGTCGGCGTGCTCGGTGTGGCGCTGTTTCGCAAGAAGACCAGCGATCCGTCGCCGATCGGGCGCATCGATTCCCCGACGCGAAATGAGGCCTCCGACAGCGCACCGGAGTCGGCAACAGGGGCGCCTGCACCTTCGGCCGCGGAGTCCACTGCGCGCGAGAGCGCAAAGATGCGGCAGGACGCGTCGCGCCTCGGCACCGGGCATGGCCGGCGCGAGGCCTCGCTGGCGCGCTATGTGAATTTCGAGCGCTCGAGCAGCGCGCCCGCCCAAGTCCTGGCCGTGTACTACGACAGCCATCGCAACCTCGTCGCACGCGGCGTGATTCGCGCACCGGACGCGCCGGGGCCGCAACCGTTCCCGGGCTTCGTGCCGGATCCGCAGCTGAGCTACGTTGTACCGCGCTGCACCGGATTCGCGCCGCCGCGCGGCTGTTGACGGCGGTTTACACTAGGAGGGCATGGAGGCCTCCGACGAACAGCTCATGCTCGCTTATCAGGGCGGTGACGCCGGAGCCTTCGAGACGCTGTATACGCGGCACCGCGGACCGCTGTTTCGCTTCATGCTGCGCAGTATCAAGGAGCGCGGCACGGCCGAGGAGTTGTTTCAGGAGGTCTGGATGCGGGTCATCGAAGCGCGCGCGCGTTACACACCGCAGGCGCGCTTCACGACCTGGCTGTACACCATCGCGCACCACCGGATGGTCGATCACTGGCGGCGGCGCGGGTTGTCGCTGGTGTCGCTCGACGAGGACGACCCCGCCTTCGAGCCCGCGGCGAGCCCGGTGTATGAGCCGCAGCGTCAGGCCGAGTCTCGCCAGGAGCTCGGCCGCCTGCTCGCGGCGCTCGAGGCGCTGCCGGAGGCGCAACGCGAGGCTTTCCTGCTGCATGAGGAGGCAGGCCTGTCGGTGGCCGAAATCGCGACTGCGACCGGATCCAATGAGGAGACGGCGAAGAGCCGCTTGCGCTATGCGCTGGCGAAGCTGCGCGCCGCACTGACGGAGCAGGGCGAAAACGTCCGCTCCGGCTGAGTCATGAACGAACGCGAAGACGCCAAGATCTCGGAGCGCTACCGCGCGCTCGGGCGCGAAGAGCCCGGCGCGGCACTCGACACGGCAATCCTCGCCGCCGCGCGGCGGGCGGTCCGGTCGCGTCCGGGCGGCGCGCGAACAGGGCTGCGGCGCTGGACGCTGCCGGTGTCGGTGGCGGCGGTGGTGGTGCTGTCGGTGACGGTGACGCTGCAGCTGCAACGCGAGCGCCCGGACGCGGTGGCGCTTTACGCGCCCGAGCCGAAGAAGATCGAGCCGAGCGTCGCGCGCCAGGCGCCCGCCGAGCAAGCGCCCTCGACGGCATCCCGGCTCGCGGTGCCAAACGAGCCCTCGCAGGCCGCCACGGCAGATGTCGAGCCCCAGACCGCGACGCCTGGCGCCGGGCGTGCGTCGAAGCCGGCTGCAGCCGAACGCGCACCCCGCGTGGATGAGGTGCGACCGACGCCGCCGCCGGATTCGCGCGCCCGCCCCTTCGCGCCCGACCCTGGTGCAACCCCGGCGCCGTCGGCTGCGGGGCGCATCGTGGCGTCGTCGCCCGCCCCAGCAGAATCGGTTGCCGATCGCGCACCCGCCGCGGCGGCGCCGAGCCCATCGAGACGTGAGGCGTCCGCTGCCGGTGCGCGCTCGTCGAACGAAGCGCTGCGACGCAATGGCCCGGCTAGCGCTGAGTTGCGTGCCAAGGCCGGCGAAAAAGAGGACTCGCCTGAGCGCTGGCTCGAGCGGATCGTCGCGCTACGCGCGGAGGGCCGCGACCGAGAGGCCGATGAGAGCTTCGCCGAGTTCCGCAAGCGCTACCCGGATTACCGCATCAGCGAGGAATTGCTCGGCAAGCTGGGCGGCAAGCGCTAAGGCCGCCTTCAGGCGGGTGGCTTCTCCCCGGCGGCTTGCAGGAACACCGCGCAGGCGTCGAGCTTGCCGATGCGGGCGCGGCGCGCGCTCTGATACTGGCTGCGCACCAGCGAGGCGATCGGCGACGGCCGGTCCAGCGCGCTCGCCATGTCGAGGAAATAGCGCAGGTCCTTTTCCATCAGCTCGAGCTGGAACTGCGGCGCGAAGTCGCGCTTGAGCATCTTTGGCAGCTTGCCTTTGAGCAGGCGCGAGGCGGCGGCGCCCTCGCCGAGGATCTCGAGCGCCGCGTCCTGGTCGACGCCCGCAGCTTCCGCCACCTGTGCCGCCTCGGCGAGCGCAGCGGTCATGGTGCCCGAAAGCATGTTGTTGATCAGCTTGACGGTCGCGCCGGCGCCCGAGCCGCCGGCGCGGCGCGCCATGCGCCCCATGGCTTTGAACAGCGGCTGCGCTTTGTCGAAGGCGCTTTGCTCGCCACCGACCATGAAGACGAGCTCCTTGCCTTGCGCCTGCAGGAGGCTACCCGAGACCGGCGCGTCGAGGTAGGCCAGCTTGCGTTCCGCGGCGGCCCTCGCGACCTCGCGCGCGAGTGCGGGCGAATTGGTGCTCGAGTCGATGATCACCGTGCCCGCGGCGGCGCCGGCGATCGCGCCCGAGGCGCCGAGCATCACCGCGCGGCTCGCGGCGTCGTCGGCCACGATCGAGACGATGAATTCGGCGCCGCGCGCCGCGGCAGCAGGCGAGTCGGCGACTTGCGCGCCCTTGTCGGCAATCGGCTGGGTCTTGGCGCGGTCGCGGTTGTACACGCGCAGCTTGAAGCCGGCGGCGACCAGGTTCATCGCCATGCGAGAGCCCATCGCGCCCAGCCCGATAAAGGCAACGGTCGTCGTCATCAGCGCTCCTCCCGGAGAGATTGTGATGCAGGCGCATGCGGCCGGACGCGCTGCTTCCCGGCTACGTGCGCGCGGAGATGTTGCGCAGCTCCCTCATGGCCACCGAGGCCATCGCCAGGTCCAGCGCGTTGTGCGTGCGCAGGTCGGCGTGCACCTGGCGAAAGCGCTCGAGCAGAGCGTGGTTCGTCTGCTGCCAGGCGTCGATCACATCCTGCGCATCGATCTTGCCCTCGGCGCCGCGCAGCGCGTCGGCAGTGAGCTGGCGCTGCATGCTGGCGAGGTCGTCGCGCAGCGCGGCCCGGGCGAGCGCCTGCCAATGGCTCTCCGAGGGCAGGCTGGCGACTTTGGCGCGCAACCACGGAAAGTCGAGCCGCCCACCAAGCGCGAAGTAGGCCTGTGCTACCGCCTTCACGTCGCGGCCCAGGGCCTCGCCCACCTCGACCAGGTCGAGTGCCGCAGGCAGCGCGTCGAAGCGCGCCACCAGCGCCGAGAGCTCGGGGGGCACACCGGCCTCGGTGTAGCGCGCCTTCACCTGGTCGTAGCCCTGGCGTTCGCTTTCGGCGAGCGCATCGGGCAGCATCGC
>JBFKUL010000254.1:0-4581 GCA_041635755.1 Burkholderiales bacterium
CGGCTTGTCCTCTTTCGGGATCAAGTACGGCTTGACGCGCGCGAGCTTCGCCATGAAGTCGTCGATCACCGTCACCAGGTCGCGCTCGATCGGGAAATGCGCCAGCGGCTCGACGCGGATCGTGCCCGGGTAGTCGCGCAGGAACGCCTTGCACGCGAGCATCGGCTCGCCGTTGATCATCATGCCGCAGCTGCCGCACACCGCCATGTGGCAAGACCACCGGTAGCTGAGCGTCGGGTCGACGGTTTCCTTGATCTGGTTCAGCGCATCGAGCACCACCCATTCCTCCGGGCAGCGCACTGCGTAGCGCTGGAACCGCGGCTCGCGGTCGGTCACCGGGTTGTAGCGCAGGACGTCGAGCTCGACCTCGCGTTCGCTCATGCGTGGACTCCCGAATAGTCCCGCACGCCGGGCTTCGACTTGGTGATCACGACGTCGCAGTACGCTACGCGCGGCGGTTGCTTCGGATGATGGAAGGCAAGCGAGTGGCGCAGGAAGTTTTCGTCGTCGCGTTCCGCGAAATCCAGCCGCTGGTGGGCGCCGCGCGACTCCTTGCGCGCGAGCGCGCTCTGTGCCACCGCATCGGCGCACTCGAGCATCGACCCCAGCTCGAGCGCCTGCAGCAGGTCGGTGTTGTAGACGTTGGTCTTGTCGTGCAGCTCGATGCCGTGGTAGCGCTCGCGCAGCTCGGCGAGCTTGGCGCAAGCCTGCGCAAGGCCCTCGCCGCTGCGGTAAATGCCGGCATGCTGTTCCAACGTGTGCATCATCTCCTTGCGCAGCCCTGCGACGGTGTCGCGGCCGCGGCTGCGCTGCATCAGCTCACGGATACGCCCCTGGGCGGCCGAGGCGAGCGACGTGAGCGCCGCGTCGGCTGCCGGGCGCGCGTCGGCCGCCACGTGCTCGATGGCGCTGTGCGCCGCGCGACGGCCGAACACCAGAAGCTCGGTGAGCGAGTTCGAGCCCAGGCGATTGGCGCCGTTGATGCTGACGCAGGCGCACTCGCCCGCCGCGTACAACCCCGCGAGCGGCGTCGCGGCGTGGATGTCCGTATGGATGCCGCCCATCATGTAATGCACCACCGGTCGCACCGGCACGGGATCGGTCACCGGGTCGATCCCCATGTAGCTGATCGACATGTCGCGCACCAGCGGCAGGCGCTCGTTGATCTTGTTCTCGCCCAGGTGGCGCATGTCGAGCAGCATCGCGTCGCCCCACTGGGTGGGCACCGCGTTGCCTTTCTTCTGCTCGTGCCAGAATGCCTGGCTGACCCGGTCCCGCGGGCCGAGCTCCATGGTCTTGAGCACCGGGTGCCCGAGCGGCGTTTCCGGGCCCATGCCGTAGTCCTGCAGGAAGCGGCGGCCGTTCCTGTTGAGCAGCACGCCGCCTTCCCCGCGGCAGGCCTCGGTCAGCAGCGTGCCGGTGCTGGGCAGCCCGGTCGGGTGGTATTGCACGAACTCCATGTCCTTCAACGGCACGCCGGCGCGGTAGGCGAGCGCCATGCCATCGCCGGTCTTGACCGCGCCATTGGTGGTGAACGGGAACATGCGCCCTGCGCCGCCACCGGCAATGATCACCGCGCGCGCGTCGAAGCGGCGCAGCTGGCCGCTGCGCATCTCGATCGCGACAAAGCCCGCGCAGCGGCCCTCGTCCACCAGCAACTCGGTCGCGTAGTACTCGTCGAAGCGCTCAATCGAGGCAAATCGCAGCGAGGTCTGAAACAGCGTGTGCAGGATATGGAAGCCCGATTTGTCGGCGGCAAACCAGGTGCGTTGCTTCTTCATCCCGCCGAACGGCCGCACCGCAACCGAGCCGTTTGCTTCGCGGCTCCACGGGCAGCCCCAGTGCTCGAGCTGCAGGAGCTCGCGCGGCGCCTCGCGGATGAAGGCCTCGACCGCGTCCTGGTCGGAGAGCCAGTCGCCGCCGCCGACGGTATCGTCGAAGTGCTGCTCCAGGCTGTCGTCGGGCTTGATGACCCCGGCCGCCCCGCCCTCCGCCGCGCAGGTGTGACTGCGCATCGGATAGACCTTGGAGACGAGCGCGATGCGAAGCGCGGGCGCCGCCTCGGCCAGCGCGATGGCCGCCCGGAGTCCCGCGCCCCCGGCCCCGATGATGGCGACGTCGCTGCGAACAATTTCCACTTTATCAATGCTGGGCGATCCGCCGCTCCGGAACTTGACGTGCGTCAAATCCCGCGCGCGGCCCGTCGATTCGCCCAGGGGTGGCTCGGGTCATCTCGACCCGGCGCTACCGCTCGAGCGGCCGAGCGGTGCCCCTGCGGGGCCCGCGCTTCTGCAGGGGCCGCCACGGCGCTGCACCCGACGGGTGCGATCAATGCAAGGCGAGCAGCGCAATCAGCGCTAGCACCAGCAGGCTCGCTGCCGGTCCGAGGCGCGCCTCACCCGATGCGGCGAGCGCACCTGCACGCTGCGCGAGGCGTTGCCATATTCGGCGCAGCGCGCCGTGCACGCGCTCCGTGCTCCGCTCGAGTACCGCCGCCGCGTCCTGCAGCGCGGGTTGCGCGCGCTCCGCGAACGCAGCGGCAGGAACGAGCAGGTCCCCGGGCGCAACGCGCCATCGCCGCCAGGGCGCGCGTTGCCAGGCGCCGAACCCTGCGAGCGCAAGGCCCGCAAGCGCGGGCCAGAGATCGGCCCACGACGCCTGCGGCATGTCGATCACGGGCGCCAGCCACACCGCGGCGAGCGACGCCGCGACGCATGCGAACCAGGCCCCCAGCGCAAGACGGCTGCGCCGAGGCGGCGTCGAGGTGCGAGCGGCCAGCACCGCAAAGCGCGCCATCAGCAGCACGGTGCCGAGCGCCGCGAACGACAGCAATGACGCGCCTGCGCGCCACTCGGGCAGCGCCGTTGCCACGGCGTGCTTGGCCACCGCGCCACTGGTGAACGGCAGTCCGACGAGCACCAGCGCCGGCACGAGCAGTGCGGCGAAGAGCAGCGGTTGCCGAACGCTCGGCGCAATGCCGGTGGCGAAAAACAGTGCGCCCTTGGCGAGGCCGTGGTGCAGCGCGAAGAACGCTGCCGCGGCCACGGCGGCACTCGCAGTCGCGGGTGCGGCAAGTGCGGCCCCGACCGCGACCATCATGAGGCCCATCTGGCTGATGCTCGAATAGGCGAGCACCGTTTTTGCGTCGTCCTGCATGAGGCCGACGAGCGCACCGTAGAAGGCCGCGACAAATCCGATGGCCGCGAATGCCGCACCCCATTCCGGCAGCGCGACCTGGCCGAGCGGCAGGAACTGCAGCCACCCGAGCAGCCCCGCCTTGATCATCGCACCGCTCAGCACGGCGCTCGCCGGCGTCGGGGCGATCGGGTGCGCGAGCGGCAGCCAGACGTGCAGGCCGAGCAGCCCCGCCTTGACGCCGAATCCCGCGGCAAGTAGCGCGATGATCCAGTCGCGCTGCGGCGAGGCGGCCGCCGCGGCGCGCAGACGCTCGACCTCGAGCCCATCCGCGGCGCTCGCGGCAAGCAGCAATCCCGCGAGCAGCAGCGCCTCGCCGAGCACGGCGAGCACGATGTAGACGCGGCCCGCGCGCCGCGCCTCGGCATCACCAGCGTGAACCACCAGGCCGTAGGCGGCGAAGGTCAGCAGCGCGAAAAACGCATAGAAGCTCACCCCGTCGCGTGCGAGCACCACGCCCAGGTTGCCCATGAAGGTCGCGACGAAGAACAGCCAGAAGCGTCGCCGACGCGGGTCTGAGGCGAGATGGCCCGCAGCGAAAACCGCGGCGAGCAGCCAAAGCAGCAGCGTGAGCGCGAGAAACACCCGCGTCGTGGCATCGAGCCCCAGCTTCATGCCGAGCAGCACCCAGGACAGCTCGAGCGTCATCGCAGGAACTCCTGCGCCGCGAAAAACTGTGCCCAGCCGAGCGGGCTGAACGGCGCGCCGGCCAGCAGGCCTGCGCCAAGTGCAAAGGCGGCCGAGGCGAGGGTCGGGAACAGCAGCCGCCAGTCGGTTTCGAAGCGTGCCGCAGGAATGTGCTCGCGCCACCGACCGCGCGGCGGCTTGAACCACGCCGCGTACACGACCGGCAGAAAGTAGGCGGCGTTCAACACGCTGCTCGCCATGAGCACCGCAATTACCCAATGCATGCCGGCGTCGGCGGCGCCGAGGCCGAGGTACCACTTGGTGACGAAGCCGGCGAGCGGCGGCACGCCGATCATGCCGAACGCCGCGAGGGTGAACGCCGCCATGGTCCAGGGCATGCGCCGGCCGACGCCATCGAGCTCCTCGACCCGCTGCAGGCCGAGCGTCTCGGCGAGATTCCCGGCACAGAAAAACAGCGTGATCTTCATGAGCCCCTGGTGCACCAGGTGCACCGTGCCGCCGATCGTGCCGAGCGGGCCGAACAGGCACGCACCGAGCACGATGTAGGACACCTGGCTCACGGTCGAGAAAGCGAGCCGGCGCTTGAGCTCGGACTGCGTCAGCGCGCGCAGTGATCCGTAGAGAATGGTGGCCGAGGCGACGATCGCGAGCGGCACGAGCAGCCCGAGCGCGGCTGCGGTCTCGATGCCGTAGACGTCGTAGAGCACGCGCACGATGCCGAAGGCGCCCGCCTTGACC
>JBFKUL010000255.1:0-4572 GCA_041635755.1 Burkholderiales bacterium
GCGGCGCTCGCGCGCGTCCCATTTCCTGCCTTGAGCGTGGCGCAGTGCGCGCGCACCTCCACGCGGGAATGGCGTGGATCAGGCGATGGGCCGATGCTTGCGTAGCGAGTCATCGCACCTCGAACAGGCGCCTCGGAGCCGCCGGTGCAACCCACCTCGAAGATACTGGCAGCGGCGAGCAAACTGAGGCCGCATGCAAGGCACCGGTTTTTTCCAGCGCGACTCATATCGATCTCTGCGATCCTTCCTGTTAGGCGGCAGGCTCGGGGCGGCGGACCGGAGCCCGGCCCGCCGCGCCATTGCCTCCAGGCTAGCCGCCGATGTGCACCTGGTAGCGGGCGCCGTTCGAGAACGTGCAGGTGCCCGCGCCCTGGCGCGGATTGTTCATCTGGTAATCGCAGCTCATGTAGGCGCCGGCCGGGCTGTACGCGGTGGCAACGCCTCGGCGCTCCTCGTTGGCGACCCGCGTCGCTTCGCCGGTGAGCATCTCGCCGCGGTAGTTGAGCTCGAAGCGGCCTTTGCCGGTCATCATGTTGGTCACCGTGCCGGTGAGCACGCCGGTTTGCGTCGCCAGATCGTTGGCCGGGTACAGCCGCACCGGGAGCACCATCGGCAGCGCGCTGGAAGGCTGCGCGCCGGTCGGGGCGGGGCTCGCCGGCACCGGGACCACTCCCGGCGGATACATGTAGGGCTTACCGTCCGGCGCTACGGCGACATAGCAGCCGCTAAGGAGCAGCGTGGACAGCGACAGTGCAGCAGCAAGTTTGGTCATCCGTTTCATGGTTCCCTCCTGCAGTTCAGGGCGCACGCGGTGCGCGCGCTCCTGGTGTGCCCATGCTGCGGCGGGAGCGGAAACGGATCGCTTACGGGTACCTTACGTCTGGCTTAAAGTTGCCCGTCAATCGTGTTGCTGCGGCGCAACAATCAAGCCGCGTCGAGCAACTTTTGGTAGAGCGCGCGGGTCTCGACCGACGGCTCGGCATGCAATCCCGCCGCCAGCACTTTGCGGCAACGGCTGTAGACCTCAAGCGCCTCGGCGTGCCGCTCGAGTCGTTGCAGGCAGATCATGAGCTGGCGGTACAGGCTCTCGGCCAGCGGATCGATCTCGAGACAGCGCTCGTAGACGTCGCGCGCGTTCTCCCAGTCGCCCGCGCTCTCACGGTAACGCCCGATCTCGGTCGCGGCGCGCACGAACTGGTTGCGCAGCCGTTCGCGGCGCTGCAGATACCATGACTCGTCGGCATCGGTGGCGAGGAACGGCCCTTTGTAGAGTTCCAGCAGGCGCTCAGAAAGCGACTCCACGCGCCCCGCATCGCCCGCGCGCGTCGCCCCTTCGAGCTCGCCGAGCAGCGCCTCGAAGGCCCACGCATCCACCCATACGTGGCGTCGGTCGAGCGTGAGCCGGCCCTCACGCAGCACCAAGGCGCGGTCCTCGCCCAACAGCTTTCGCAGCCGGTGCAGCGTGCTGGTGAAAGAGCGGTGCGCCGAATCCCCTGCGATGCGCGGCCAGAGCGCCTCGGTGATGCGTTCCTCGGCGACCTCCTCGCCGCCGAGGGCGATCAGCACCTTCAGCAACTCCATGGGTCTGCGCTGCGCTTTTCCCGCCACCCCGATCGGTTCACCGTCGCGCAGCAGCCTGAACGGGCCCAGGGTGTGAATGCGAAACGCCCAGGGCCAATTCTCGATCGCCTGCGGCGGGGCCTCGGGCGCGAGGCGGCGCTTGCGCACCAGGCTCTGGGCGTACTCGGGCTCGATACCGGCCTCGAGAGCATGCACGCAAGCGGAAGCCATCAACGAGGGCCGCCACCAGAGGAAATGCGTGTAGCCATACTGCCGGC
This sequence comes from Burkholderiales bacterium, assembly GCA_041635755.1. Lineage (GTDB taxonomy): Bacteria > Pseudomonadota > Gammaproteobacteria > Burkholderiales > SG8-39 > JBFKUL01. The sequence continues at coordinate 1,839 of JBFKUL010000255.1, forward strand.
CAAGTCCCAGTCCATAGCGCAGCGCATTAATGCCCGAGCGCTGGCGATCGTGCGCGATGGCGAGCTCGCCGTAAACCACCAGGCAGGTGAAATCCAGGTGACGGTTGTCGATGCCGCGCACGATGCTGTGCAGCTGGCGCAGCTGCGCCGCCGCCTTGCGCTCGTCGCGGTACTCGGAAAAGATCTGCGCCAGCGCGAGCCGGCACAGCACTTCGAAGTATGGGCAGCCTACTTCGATGGCGAGACGCAGCGCGGTGCGCTCCTCTTCCATCGCGCGCAACAGATCCTTTCTGAGCATCGCCTCCCAGGCCGAGAAATGCCGGTGCAGGCATTGGTCGAGTCGCCCCGCGCGGGCAACGTGCCCCTCGAGTTCTTTGGCGATCCTCGCCGCAGTCTTGAGATCCTGGCCCGCCAGTGCACCGCCGTAGCCGTACAGCAGCATCTGAATGGTCCAAGTGTGCACACCGGTAGCGCGTGCAATCTCGAGCCCCTCGCGCATCACCTTGAGGCAGGCTTCGCGCTCCGCGGTGAGCGCAAAGAACATCGATTCGACGTTCTTCAGCGTGATGCGAGAGAAAGGCGTCACCCCGGGCGACTCGGCGACGCGGCGCATCGCGTCGATCGTGCTGCGCGCCTTTCCGAACAGCCCGGTCCACATCATGGTAAGCGAGGCGAGCAGGCCGACGAACATCTTCAGGTTCGGGTCGGTAACACCCTGCGAGCAGGTCATGGCGCGCTCGATCCAGTGCTGAATGTCCTTGCGCTGCGGCTGGCGCAGCGTGAGCGAGAACACCATGCTGCAAGCGACGCGCGCCTCGACGCTTGGCGAGGGAAAGCGCGGGCCGGTGATCAGCGCTTCGTCCAGCACGGCGATCCAGCGATCGAGCAGCGAAAAATCGTCCAGCTCGTAAAGAATCACATCCATCGCGCCCGAGCATGCAAGCACCATGCCGGTGAGGTCGGGCTCGGCCTGGCTGCGGAACAGCTCGTAGGCACGCTCGAACCGCAACCGGCTCTCTCGCGGCGCGACCTGCGCGCGGCTTGCCGCGGCCCAGTACACCACCCAAGGGTGCAGCTGCATGACCTCGGACGGCAGCTCCTCGACCCAGCGGACCAGCGTGTCGCCGCGACCCTGTGCGAGCATCGCTTCGGCGTGCCGCTCGATGGCCTGCGCCATGCCATTCCAGTCACGGCTTTCCCCATAGAGCGCCACCGCATCTTCGACCTGGTCCGCGGCTTCGAGCAACTCGGCGCTCCTGTGCTGCAATTGACGTCGCTCCTCGCGCGCGAAAGTTTCTGCTGCGCGCGCCTGCAGGAACTCGCGAAACAGCGGGTGGTACTGGTAGACGGGCTCTGGACGCGCCTGGCGCAAGGCGACGAAGTAGTTGTTGCGATGCAGCTCGGCGAGCGCAGTGCCCGCCTGCTCATCGCCCGAGGCCTCTTGCGCAACGCTGGCGCTCATCTGCGGCAGGTAGGCGGTGCGCAGCAGCAGTTCGCGCGTACGCGCGTCGGTCTTCTGGAAAATCTCGCCCGCCAGGTAGTCGAACACCAGCTTATGGCTCGAAAAATCCAGACGACCCGTCATGGTGCCGGCCGTGCGCGCCTGCTCAAGCAGCAGCACCAATCCTGCGGCCCAGCCCTGCGTCTGCGCATACAGCGCCGCGAGGTCCTTTGCCGAAAGCGAATGGCCACGCAGCTCCACGATCGCCTTGGTCTCGGCTTCGGTCAGGCGCAGGTCTTCCCAGCCGATCACCGACAGGCCGCGGTTGGCGCGCAGGCGCGCGAAGCTGGGCGGCGGCTCGCCGCGGCTGACAACGATCACCCGCCCACTTGGGGGCAACTCGCGCATCGCGTCGCGCAGCACCTCATGCAACGGCGAGACCGGGGCAATCGCGTAGTAGCCGTCGAAGACGACGACAAAAGGCGGCTTGAGCCGAGCGAACAACGCCTGAAAGTAGCGGCGAGTAAACGTCGGCAACCCAGCGTGATACTCGGGTGTAAGCAATGGCAGCGGATCGGCGCCCGCGTCGCCATGCTCGCCGGCAGCAAGCCCCATGTAGTAGAAGAAGGTCGCTGCGTCGGCGTCGCCTTCATCGAGCTCGTACCACAGGCAGTTGAGGCCGGCGTGATCCGGATAGCCCGCAGCGAGCGTGGTTTTGCCGCAGCCCGGCGGGCCTGAGATCCAGAACACCGGCGATGCCTCGGCACCGCGGTCAAGCAACGCGAACAACCGCTGCCGCGGCAGAACGCCGGACAGGCTCGGGCGCGTGGCCTTGCCAAGCAGGACGCGCTTGGGTTTCACTCCCCCTCCTCCCGAAGTGGGACTGCTCTAGGATTCTAGTCCTGAAAACGCGGAATGAGCGGAGTGACTTGGCGGTCCGCTCGGCGTCCGGAGGGCAAATAGATCGAGCAACAGGGCTTTTCGGCTGCGCGCTCGAAACGGCTCGGCCGGGGTGGGGCGCATTTCCACGATGAAGGCAGGGCGCGAGCCCTGCGGACGCACTTCCCGCAACGCCCGAAGTACCACCGGCCGTTTCCAGGTTCCGTGAACGTTGAAAGCGCGCGAGACCTCTATCCGCCCGCCGTTGCGCCGCAACTCGGCGGTCCCGGCGGCGAAGCGCCGGGACCCGAGTCTATTTCTCGCGCTCGGACAACACTTCGGCGAGGACGTGGAACAACTCGATGCTGCCATCGATCTCGTCGCGGTTGATCGATACGCTCTCCACATTGACGC
>JBFKUL010000256.1:0-4555 GCA_041635755.1 Burkholderiales bacterium
GGCTCGACGTAATTCTGCTTGATCGCGCCGAACACTTCGGTGAACGCGCGCAGCTCTTCCACCGGCAGCGGCGCACGAGCCGAGCGCTCGGCGATGGCCTGGATATTGAGGCTGACCAAAATGCCCGCGATGACGCCGAGCATGATCAGGCCGGTACTGCGGAGCTTGCCGCGCATAGCTTGTCCTTTTGTTGCGGACCGAGGATATCGGATCACTTCAATCTGACCCAGCGAAGCGGGTCGAATGCCTTACCTAGGTGCCGCAATTCAAAGTATAAACCCGTTTGTTCGTTACCACCGCTGGCGCCGACCGTGGCGAGCGGTTCGCCAGGCCCCACCGCTTCGCCGACTTGCTTCAAAAGTGAGTCATTGTTGGCATAAATCGACAAATAAGCTTCACCGTGATCCACGATCAGCAGGTTTCCGAAGCCCCGCATCCAATCGGCGAACACGACCTGACCCGCAGCGACCGAGCGCACCGGCTCGCCTTCGGGGGCCCGGATGAACACCCCCTTCGCCTCCATCCCGGCGGCTCCCCTTGGAGCGCCGAAGCGCCCGGTTAGTTCGCCGCGTACCGGAAGCCGCAGCCTGCCGCGCAGGCTCGAGAAGGCTCCGCTCTGCGCTCCGGCCTCGGGAATCCGTTCAACGCGCGCAAAACCCGCGCCGGGTTTGGCGGCAAGCACGCGGCCGATCTCCTCGACGATTCGCGCTAGGCGCGCCTCGTCCGCGCGCAGGACTTTGATCTCGCGACGACTCTTGCGGATCTCGCCGGCCAGACGTTCGAGCAGCCGGCGCCGTTCGCGCCGCTCCTTGAGGACTTTCTCTCGGTCGGCACGCTGTGCGGCCTCGACCTCGGCCAAACGCTCGGCTTGCTCGCTTGCCGCATTGCGCAAGCGCGAAAGCTCGCTTAACCCAACGCGGTAGGTTTCGACCAGCTCAGCGGCGGCGCGCGACACATAGGTCAGGTAATAGAGCTTGCGTGCGACCTGTACGGGGTCAGCGCCCGACAGCGCAAGACGCAACGCATCGGGCGCGCCGCCCGCCTGTCGCGCCGCGAGCACGCGTCCAAGGGCGTCTTCTTGGCCGGCGAGCACGCGCTCGAGCGCTTGGCGCTGCTCGTCGAGTTGCCTGCTTTGCTTGCGCAGCCTCTCGCCTTCGCTTTCCAACGCGGCAAGCGCGCGGTTGGCGTCGGAGATAGCGCGCTCGGAGTCCTGCAGCGCGTCGCGCGCCTCGCGCCGGGACGCCTGCTTGTCCTCGAGCTCGGACTTCAGCGCCTCGATGCGTGTACGAAGCTCCGAAAGATCTTGCTCGCGCGCGGCCTTGCGCGTTTCGTCGCGCGCAGCGCCATCGGGCGCGGCGCTCGCGAGCAGCGCGAGGAACAATGCGGCGAGACGGACGCGCGTCAGGTCTTGGCCTTGCCCTGGGCCGATACCGCGGCGACGCGCCGAGCGATCTCCTGCGCGTCGCCGAGATAGTAATGCCGCTCGGGTCTAAGCGCCGCGTCGAGCTCGTACACGAGCGGCACCCCGGTCGGAATGTTGAGGCCGACGATGTCCTGGTCGGAAACGCCGTCCAGATGCTTGACGAGCGCGCGAAGCGAGTTGCCGTGCGCCGCAACCAGTACCTGACGTCCGGCGCGAAGGGCGGGCGCGATGGCGTCGTTCCAATAGGGAATCACACGCGCGACCGTATCCTTAAGGCACTCGGTAAGCGGCACCTGTCCTTCTCGGAGTGCGGCGTACCGAGGATCGCCAGCCGGGTTGCGCGCATCGCCAATGTCGAGCGGGGGCGGGCGCGTGTCGTAGCTTCGGCGCCAAATGAGCACCTGCTCATCCCCGAACTCCGCGGCCGTTTCGGCCTTGTTGAGACCCTGCAGCGCGCCGTAGTGCCGCTCATTCAGGCGCCAGCTGATCTCGGTCTCAATCCACATGCGGTCCATTTCGTCCAGCACGATCCACAGCGTGCGGATAGCACGCTTGAGCACGGAGGTAAATGCCAGATCGAACGCGTAACCCTCGGCTTTGAGCTGGCGGCCGGCGCTGCGCGCCTCCCCGAGTCCTCGCTCGGAGAGGTCGACGTCGGTCCAGCCGGTGAACCGATTCTCGCGATTCCAGTCCGATTCGCCATGACGCAGGAGCACAAGCTTGTGGGCGGGGGCCGGCATGACGCAACCTGATTTGTACGCCGTTATTCTATAATAGCGGGCCTTTCAACCGGGATCTCGGCGCATGAAGCGGGATATCTTCGATCTGATCGACAAGCAGGAGCATATCGAGCAGGCGGCGCGCGCCATGAAAGCGATGTCGCACCCGCTGCGCCTCAAGATTCTGTGCGTGATCGGCAGTGGAGAGGTCAGCGTTCAGGACATTGTCGAAGCGGTGGGCACCTCGCAGTCGAATATCTCGCAGCACCTCGCAATCCTGCGCGACAAGAACGTGCTTCGCGCGCGCAAGGATGCGAACCGCGTGTATTACCGTGTCAGCGATGAACGCACGCTCCAGCTCATCGGCATGATGCGCGAAGTCTTCTGCGGCGAGCCGCGCGCCTGAGCGCGGCGGCCCGCGGCTTGCATGGTCATGGAATTCGTCAAGAACAACATCCTGCTCATCGGGATCGCGTTTGTCTCCGGCGCGATGCTGCTTTGGCCGCTGTTGCGTCGCAGCGCGGGCGGTCCGTGGGTCAATACAGTGCAGCTGACACACCTGATCAATCGCGAGGATGCGATCGTAATCGACGTGCGCGATGTCGCTGAGTACGCGAGAGGGCATATCGTCGGCGCGAAAAACGTGCCGCTCGGCCAGTTTGAGAAGCGAATCGGCGAGCTGGAGAAGTCGCGCAACAAGCCGCTGGTGGTGCATTGCGATTCTGGCAATCGCTCGGCGAAGGCGCTCGAAGTACTCCGTAAGAACGGTTTCGAGAAAGTCTATAACCTGTCCGGAGGCTACGCGGCATGGCAAAGCGCCGGCTTGCCGGCGGAGAAGTGAGGTGGCCGCGGTCCTGATGTACAGCACTGCGTCATGTCCGTTCTGCCAGTCCGCCGAGCGCCTGCTTCGCCAAAAGGGTGTACGTGATCTGGAAATCGTGCGCGTCGACATGGCGCCGGAGCGGCGCCGGGAGATGATGCAGAAAAGCGGCCGGCGCACGGTGCCGCAGATCTGGATCGGGACGCGGCATATCGGCGGCTGTGACGATCTTTACGACCTCGAGCGCGCTGGCAGATTGGACGCGCTGTTGACGTAAACCGCGCGGTTTCGCGGACGTGGAAACGTCAACGGGGCTGCATTCAGAACGCGCCACACGAAAAGCCGGAGGCCCAGCGACGATGAGCAACGAAAATCAAGCCACCTTTCAGATCGAGAAGATCTACGTCAAGGATCTGTCCCTGGAGATTCCGAGCGCGCCGCAGGTGTTCGTGCAGGCCGAGCAGCCGCAGCTTGAGGTTCAGATCAACAGCGAAGCGGGACAGTTCGCCGAGGGCCTATTCGAAGTCGTGGTGCGCGTTACCGTTACCGCACGGGCGGGAGAGAAGACCGTTTTTCTCGCCGAGGCGGCGCAGGCGGGCATCTTTTCAGTCAAGGGGGTGCCGCAGGAGGATCTCGATCCGCTGCTTGGCATTGCCTGTCCGACCATTATCTATCCTTACGTGCGCGAGACGATTTCAGACCTGGTGAGCCGGGGCGGCTTTCCTCCGGTGCTGCTCTCGCCGGTATCCTTTGAAGCGATCTACGCGCAGCGCCAGAAGCAAGAAGGCAGCCCAGGGTCGCGCATCGAGATCGCCGGATGAACCGATTGCGCGCGCTTTTGCGTTTTGAGTCGATCATGAGGGCGATCGTTGCGGCCGGACTAACCAGCGCAGCACTTGCCGTGCACGCTGCTGAGTACCGCTCGGTCGCCGAAAACGCTGCGGTGCTCTATGACGCGCCGTCGAAGGCGGCAGTGCCGCTTTACGTCGTGTCGCGGCAATATCCTCTCGAAGTCATCGTTAATCTCGAGCTTTGGGTCAAAGTGCGCGACCACACCGGAGCGTTGTCCTGGATCGAGAGACGCCTGGTATCCGAGCGGCGAACCGTGGTTGTGGTCGCTCCCTCCGCGGACGTACGCGTTCGCGCGGAGGATGCGGCGCCGATCTCGTTCGTAGCCGCGCAGAACGTCGTGCTCGAGCTGCTGGAAGTCGGACCTGGGGGATGGCTTCGCGTGCGTCACGTGGACGGCACGAGCGGTTTCTTGCGCGCCTCGCTGGTGTGGGGCGCCTGACGCGCATCCGGCCATGAGCCGCGTGGCCGTGCTGGGCGCCGGAGCTTGGGGCACGGCCATCGCATGCGCCCTGGCTTCCCGCCACGCAGTGACGCTCTGGTCACGCGACGCGACCCAGGCCGAGGCGATTGCCCGCGCGGGCCGCAATGAGCGCTATCTGCCCGAAATCGCATTGCCCGCGGCAGTTGCGGTGAGCGCCGATCTTGCCGCAGCGCTTGAAGGCGCGCCGCTCGCACTTGTCGCACCGCCGGTGGCGGGCTTGCGCGAGCTGCTCGGACATCTCCCGAAGCGCCAGGACACCC
>JBFKUL010000257.1:0-4486 GCA_041635755.1 Burkholderiales bacterium
GCGCCCTTGGTGAAGATGCCGCCGCCGAGACGCGCGAAGATCGAGATCAGCGAGCCGCCGAAGCCCAGGCCGATCAGCGGGTGAATCAGGTTGCTCAGCTTTGCGTTATCGAGCGCGTTGGCCTGCAGCAGCGCGAAATAACCCGCAACGCCCAGCAGTCCCAAACCGACCACCAGCAGACCGGTGATTGCGCCGCCCTTGAACGCCACCGCGAGCGCCTCGTTCAGGCCCGTGCGCGCCGCCTCGGCGGTGCGCACGTTGGCGCGCACCGAGATGGTCATGCCGATGATGCCCGACAGGCCCGAGAGCACCGCACCGATCACGAAGCCCCACGCGGTCGCCCAGCCGAGCTGCGGGACGAAACCAATCACGAGAAACAGGATCACGCCGACGATGGCAATGGTGGTGTACTGGCGCTTGAGGTAGGCGATGGCGCCCTCGCGCACCGCCTCGGAGATCTCGCGCATGCGATCGTTGCCGTCGGGCTGGGCAAGAATCCAGCTGCGTTGCCAGAGCCCGTACACGATTGCCAGCACGGCGCAGACGAGCGCAAACACCAATCCTGCGGACATTTCCGTTCTCCCTCTGTCTTACGCGGAGCGGGGTTTTGTTGCGCCCCTTGCCCCTTTTCGCGGGCCGGGAGGCTCGCGGGAAAGGCGCGGATTTTAGCAGAAATCCCCGGTCGAACGTCTTGGCCAGCGCCACGCAACGGGCGCAGCGCTCGCCTAGCGCAGCGCGGCGGCGACCCGCTCCCGGATCTCGTCGACCGTGCCGAGCCCGGCGATCTTGCGGATGCGCGGCGCGTTTGGTTCGCCGGATTTGGCGAGCCGCGTATAGAAATCGACGAGCGGCTGGGTCTGGGCGTAGTAGACCTGCAGGCGCTTGCGAACGGTGGCCTCCCTGTCGTCCTCGCGCTGGATCAACGGCTCGCCGGTGACGTCGTCCCTGCCCTCGTTCTTCGGCGGGTTGAATCTGACGTGGTAGCTGCGCCCGGAGCCCGGGTGCACGCGCCGGCCGCTCATGCGCTGCACGATCTGGTCCTCGGGCACGTCGATCTCGAGCACCACGTCGATCTTCATGCCGGCGCGCCACATCGCCTCTGCCTGGGCGATGGTGCGCGGCACGCCGTCGAACAGGTAGCCCCTGGCGCAATCGGGCTGGGCAAGCCTCTCCTTGACCAGGCCGATGACGATGTCGTCCGAGACGAGCTGTCCAGCGTCCATCACTTTCTTCGCCGCGAGCCCGAGCGGCGTGCCGGCCTTGGCCGCCGCGCGCAGCATGTCCCCGGTGGAGATCTGCGGAATGCCGAATCGCTGCTGAATGAAGGCCGCCTGCGTGCCCTTGCCTGCGCCAGGCGGGCCCAGAAGAATCAGTCGCACGGATCTCGTTCCAGGAACTTGCAGTCGTTGGACGGGCGCGGGGCGCCTTGTGCGCGGACGTTACCGGCTTTCAGGCCTGGCGGTCAAACCAGCGTCTCACCGCCTCGAGGTCCTGTGGCGTGTCGACGCCCGCGGCGCTTTCGTGCTCGTCCACCGCGACGGCGACGCGAAAGCCGTGCTCGAGCACCCGCAACTGCTCGAGCGCCTCGAAGCGCTCGAGCGGGGTCGGCGCGAGCTCCGCGTAACGGCGCAGGAAACCTGCCCGGTAGCCATAGACGCCCGCGTGACGGTAGCACGGCAGGTCCGGCGGTGGCGTGCGCCCGCCTGCGGCGTACGCATCGCGCGCCCAGGGCACCGGTGCGCGGCTGAAGTACAGCGCATCGCCCTGTGCATCGAGCACCACCTTGACCACGTTCGGATTGAACAGCGCGGTCGCGTCGCGCAGCGGGTGGCACGCCGTGGAGACGCTCGCCTTCGGGTTGCGCTCGAGCGCCTGCGCGACGCGCGCGACGAGCGAAGGCTCGATCAGCGGCTCGTCCCCCTGGACGTTGACCACGATTGCCTCGTCCGGCAGACGCAGCTGCGCCGCGGCTTCGGCGATGCGATCGGTGCCCGAGGCATGCTCCGCGCGCGTCATCAGCGCCTGGAAGCCGTGCGCGCGCACGGCATCCGCGATGCGCGCATCGTCGGTCGCCACGTGAACAGCCGTTGCGCCGCTGCGCGCCGCGCGCTCGCACACGCGCACCACCATGGGCTTGCCGGCGATGTCGGCGAGCGGCTTGCCGGGGAACCGGCTCGAGGCGTAGCGCGCTGGAATGACGACCGAGAACGCGGGCACGACGGCGGCGCGCTCAGCCCGCGACTTCCTCGGTCGGATCGAGCTTGCGCGCCTCTTCTTCCAGCATGACGGGAATGTCGTCCTTCACCGGAAAGGCGAGCCGGTCGGCCTTGCAGATGAGCTCGCCCGCGCCCTTCTTGTACACGAGCGGCCCCTTGCACAGCGGGCACACCAGGATCTCAAGCAGCTTTGCGTCCACCGAGTCTCCCCAAGAGCCATTTTCCGAACGCGGGGTCGAGCTCCGCATTGACCGGAAACACATAGTAGTTCGGTTTCGCGAACCGCCGGCATTTTACCGCGTCCTTCTCGGTCATCACGACCGGCACGCCGTCGGCGAAGTCGACCTCGGCGGGACGAAAGGGATGATGGTCCGGAAACGGGTGCGGCACCACCTTGACGCCAAACTTGGCGAGCTGCAGGAAGAAACGGTTCGGATCGCCGATGCCCGCGACGGCGTGCACGCGCTTGTCGGCGAAGGCGCTCGCCGGGCGCCGATCGCGCGCATCGGACAGGCCGTAAAGCGGCGCGCCCACGAGTCGCATGGCATAGCCCTTCACCGCCCGGGTGCCATGCGCCACTACGGCGTCGACGGTGCGCAGCCGCCCGGCCGGCTCGCGCAGCGGCCCGGCCGGCAGCATGAAGCCGTTGCCGAAGCCGCGTGCGTCCACGACCGCGATCTCGATGTCGCGGCGCATGCGATAGTGCTGCAGCCCGTCGTCCAGGATCAGGACGTCGACCTCCGGATGCTGTTCGCGCAGCACCGCCGCGGCGCGCACCCGGTCCGGTCCGACCCACACCGTGCAGCCGCTGCGGCGCGCGAGTACGATCGGCTCGTCGCCCACTTCGAAGGGCTCAGACGCGATGGTTGCCTCGCGCGGCGCGTCGACGTTGCCGCCGTAGCCACGCGAGACGATGCCGGGCGTAAAGCCCTGCGACTTGAGGAACTCGGCGATCCACAGCACGAGCGGCGTCTTGCCGCTGCCGCCGACGGTCAGGTTTCCGACCACGATGACCGGCACGTCCGCGCGCCGGCTCGGCAGCAGCCGCAGCCGATAGCCGCTGCGGCGCAAGAACACCACCGCGCGAAACACGATACTCGCCGGCCACAGCAGCCAGGAGAGCGGCGTGCGGCGGGTCCAGTGCTTGGCGAGGAACTGCGTCGCGATGATGGCGTGGTCGCGGCGGTCTAGTTTCGCGCCGGCGCCTGGGCGGTGAAGGTGATCTGCGACAGGTTCGCGCGCCGCGCCGCCTCCATCACGCGTACCACCGACTGGTGCGTGGCGGTGGCATCGGCGCTGATCACCACCATCGGCTCCTTGGCGCTGCCTGCCGCGTTGCGCAGCACGTCGGCGAGCTGCTCGCTGCTGGCGAACACCACCGGAGTCTTGTTGATCACGTACTGCCCCTGGGCATTCACCAGCACGTTGATCTCGTGCGGGCGGTCAGGCTGCTTCTCCGCGCTCGCGGTCGGCAGGTTGATCTGCAGCTCGGTGTATTTCGAGTACGTGGTGGTGACCATGAGGAAGATCAGGATCACCAGCATGACGTCGATCATCGGCAGCAGGTTGATCTCCGGGAGCTCCTTCTCCTTGCCGCGCTGGAAGTTCATCGCTCGAGGCGCTCCGGAACGCTAGGCGCGGCCGGGGGGGTCGACGCGCTCGCCGTGCACCAGATCGACCAGCCGGGCCGCCGCCATCTCCATTTGCACCACGTAGCTGTCGACTTTGGCCTTGAAGTGCCGGAACGCGATCATCGCCGGAATCGCGATCGCGATGCCGAATCCGGTGTTGTACAACGCCACCGATATGCCGTAGGCGAGCTGCTGCGGGTTGGCGCCGCTCGGGGACTGCGAGCCGAAGATCTCGATCATCCCGACCACCGTGCCGAACAGGCCCATCAGCGGACTGATCACCGCAATCGTGCCGAGCGTCGTGAGGTAGCGCTCGAGGTCGTGCGCCACCGAGCGTCCCGCCTCCTCGATCGCCTCTTTCATGACGTAGCGCGAGCTACGCACGTTGCGCAGTCCCGCCGCCAGGACCTCGCCCAGCGGCGAGTCTTTGGCGAGGCGCTCGAGCACATCGTCATCCACGCCCTGGCGCTGATAGACCGTCAGCACCTGCTCGAGCAGGCGCGGCGGGGTGATCTTGCGGTCCCGCAGGGTGATCGAGCGCTCGATGATCAGGGCCACCGCGATGATCGAAGCCAGCAGCAGCGGCCAGATCGGCCAGCCTGCCGCCTGAATGATGGCGAACAACTCCGTGCCCCCGCA
>JBFKUL010000258.1:0-4450 GCA_041635755.1 Burkholderiales bacterium
CTTCAGCCCTGCTTCGCCGCCTCGGGCTGACCAACCGCTTTCATCGACAGGCGCACACGGCCCTTGTCGTCCGCTTCGAGCACCTTGACCTTCACCGATTGTCCTTCCTTGAGGTGGTCGGAGACCGCGTTGACACGCTCGTGGCTGATCTGCGAGATATGCAGCAAGCCGTCGCGTCCGGGAAGCAGGCTGACGATGGCGCCGAAATCGAGCAGCCGTAGCACCGTGCCCTCGTAGATCCTGCCTACCTCCACATCCGCGGTAAGCTCGAGGATCTTTTTCCTCGCCGCCTCCCCGCCCTCCGACTGCACGCAGGCGATCGATACCGTGCCGTCGTCGGAGATCTCGATCGTGGTGCCGGTTTCTTCCTGCAGGCCCCGGATGACGACGCCGCCCTTGCCGATGACGTCGCGGATCTTCTCTGGATTGATCTTGATCTTGATGATGCGCGGCGCAAAGCTCGAGATCTCCGTGCGCGACCCTTCGATCGCCTTGCGCATCTGCTCCAGAATCTGCAGTCGCGCCTCACGCGCCTGACCCAGTGCGACGTGCATGATCTCCTTGGTGATCGACTCGATCTTGAGGTCCATCTGCAACGCCGTAATGCCCGTGACGGTCCCTGCGACCTTGAAATCCATGTCGCCGAGATGATCCTCGTCGCCCAGAATGTCGGTCAGCACGGCGAAGCGGTTGTTCTCCTTGATCAAGCCCATGGCGATCCCGGCGACGTGCGCCTTCATGGGCACGCCCGCGTCCATCAGGGCCAGGCTACCGCCGCATACTGACGCCATCGACGAGGAGCCGTTCGACTCCGTGATCTCCGAAACCACGCGCAGCGAATAACCGAATTCCTCGGCGCTCGGTAGCGTCGCCAGAAGCGCCCGCTTGGCGAGCCTGCCATGGCCGACCTCGCGGCGCTTGGGTGGGCCGACCCGGCCCGTTTCGCCGGTCGCATAGGGTGGCATGTTGTAGTGGAGCATGAAGCGCTCGCGGTAGTCGCCGGAGAGCGCATCGATGATCTGCTCATCGCGCCCGGTACCCAGCGTCACGGTCACCAGCGCCTGGGTCTCGCCGCGGGTGAACAGCGCCGAGCCGTGAGTGCGCGGCAGCACGCCAACGCGAATCGCAATCGGCCGCACCGTGCGCGTGTCGCGCCCGTCGATGCGCGGCTCGCCGTCAAGAATCTGGCTTCGGACGATCTTGGACTCCACGTTGAACAGGATGTCTTTGACTTCCTGCGTGTCGATCGCCGCATCGCCGCCCTCTTCCTGCAGCTTGGCAATGACCTTCTTGCGAATCTCTGAAAGGCGGGCGTTTCGTGCCTGCTTTTGCTTCAGCTCGAACGCGCTGCGCAAATCCTGTTCCGCGAGCTGACCGATGCGCGCGATCAGCGCCTCGTTGGCCGCGGGCGCCTGCCAGTCCCACGCAGGCTTGCCAGCCTGCTCCGCCAGCTCGTTGATCGCCGATATTGCGGCTTGCATCTGTTCGTGCCCATAAACGACCGCACCGAGCATCGTTTCCTCGGGAAGCTCGAGAGCTTCGGACTCGACCATCAGCACACCCTGGTCGGTCCCGGCGACCACCAGGTTCAACTTCGATTCCTTGGTCTGCGAGCCGGTGGGATTGAGCACGTATTCCCCGTTCAGATACCCTACGCGGCAGGCACCGATCGGGCCATTGAACGGGATTCCAGAGATGGTCAGTGCGGCAGACACCGCCAGCATGGCGGGTATGTCCGGATCGATCTCAGGGTTCGCCGAGACCACCGTCGCCACCACCTGCACTTCGTTGTAGAAGGCCTCGGGGAACAGCGGCCGGATCGGCCGGTCGATCAGGCGACAGGTCAGCGTTTCCTTCTCCGAGAGGCGCCCCTCACGCTTGAAGAAGCCCCCCGGAATCTTGCCTGCGGCGTAGGTCTTTTCGATGTAGTCGACCGTCAACGGGAAGAAATCCTGTCCCGCCCTGGGTTCCTTGGCCGCGGTGACCGTGGCCAGCACTACGGTGTCGTCCATCGAGCACAGCACCGCTCCATGCGCTTGACGCGCGATCTCGCCGGTTTCAAAGGTGACCTGATGGGCACCGTAGCTAAAAGTCTTTCTGATCGGGTTCAAAGCCGCAATCCTCATTCAGGGCGCACGCGAGCCAGCCCGCGGCGCAGGAAGAAACTTAGGTCGGACCGCGTCCGGACAAGACAAAAACGCCCATCACAGTGATGAGCGTTTCCGTTCGCGGCATGGAGAAAGCCTACTTGCGCAGGCCAAGCCGCTCGATCAGGCCGCGATATTTCTCCGCGTCCGTACGCTTCAGGTAATCGAGCAGCTTGCGACGCTGGCTCACAAGCTTCAGCAGCCCGCGTCGCGAGTGAAAATCCTTGCCATGCAATCTGAAATGCTCGGTGAGACCATTGATGCGCTCGGTGAGCAGCGCGATCTGCACCTCGGGCGATCCGGTGTCCTGCCCGGAACGCTGGTACTGCTTTACCACTTGCGCCTTCTGCGCGACCTGCAATGCCATGCTGTCTCCTCAGTAAAGCGGCATTTTACCCGAACGTGCGCGCTCGCAACAAGCTTTTTATGATGTTATTCAGCCGCTTGCACCGGGGATGCGGTCAGTCGCAGCGGCTTGAGCTCGTCTTCCGAAACGAGTTCGCCGAGGCCGATCAGACCGTTACCGGCGCGGAACACCGCGCACACGCCGGCGGCCAAGCCCGGCTGACGAACCGATTGGCCGTTGCGAAAGCGCCGCTCGGCCTCCGGCGGCAACTCGACCCGCGGCAGGCCCTGCAGCAGGCGGTCGATGGGGATGAGGCGCGCATCGCGCTCAGCCGGGCTCATTTCCTCCAGCGCTTTCAATGTCGTAGCGTCTGCCAGGCCAAATCCGCCCGCGGCAGTCCGTCGAAGCGATTCGAGGTGAGCCCCGGTGCCAAGCGTCGCGCCGATGTCCTCGGCCAGCGTTCGTACGTATGTGCCCTTGCTGCAGCGAACCCGCACATCCACGCGCTCGCCGCGGCGCTGGAGCAGCTCTAGCTCGCGGATCTGCACCGTGCGAGGCGCTCGCTCGACCTCCTTGCCTTGTCGCGCAAGCAGATAGAGCGGCTTTCCCTCGCGCTTGAGGGCTGAATGCATCGGCGGCGTCTGCGCGATCGAGCCGCGGAATCGCGCGAGTGCGGCTTCCACGCTTTGATCATCCACCTGAACCGAGTGTCGCTCGAGAACGTCACCCTCCGCGTCGCCCGTCGACGTAACCTCGCCCAGCTTGATAGTCGCGACATACTCCTTGTCGGCTTCGAGCAGGAGGTGGGCGAACTTGGTCGCTTCCCCGAGCAGCACCGGCAGCATGCCCGTGGCGAGCGGATCGAGGGTGCCGGCATGGCCGGCCTTGGCGGCGCGGAACAGGCGCTTCACCGCCTGCAGAGCGACGTTCGAGCTCAGCCCGACGGGTTTGTCGAGCAACAGAACGGCGTCGAGCTCCCGGCGCCCGGGTTGCGACGGCTTGTTCAACGCTTCTGGCCGCCGACGGCGCTGTCGATCAGCCGCGACAAATGCGCCGCGCGCTCGATCGTCTCGTCGTAGGTGAAGCGCAGCTCCGGCGTCGTGTAAAGCCGAAGGCGCTTGCCCAACTGGGTACGCAGAAATCCAGCGGCACGACTCAGGCCTTCCGTCGCCTCTGTCGCGTGCGCGGCATCCAGGCACGAGAAGTAGACCGTCGCGTGCGCGCAATCGGGCGAGACCTCCACCGCGGTGAGCGTGATCATGCCGACACGTGGATCGCGCAGCTCCCGCCGCAGGATCTCCGAAAGTTCCCGCTGAATCTGGTCCGCGACCTTCTGTGGGCGTCCGCTTCGCCTGGCCATGGTCCGGGCGCCTCCCGCCGGTCCGAAGTGAGCGTTGCGCGATGCGGGTCTTCGTCGCACCACGCCTTCGCGTGATTGCTACAACGTGCGAGCGATCTCCTGGACCTCGAATACCTCGAACTGATCGCCCTCTTTAAGATCGGAGAAGTTCTTCACCGACATGCCGCATTCAAACCCGGCTTTCACCTCGCGCACGTCATCCTTGAAGCGCTTCAGCGAGTCGATCTCGCCTGTATGAACGACGACGTTGTCGCGCAGCACGCGCACCTGCGAACCGCGCTTGACCACGCCTTCGAGCACGTAGCAACCGGCTACCGCACCCACCTTTGAGATGCGGAACACCTGGCGCACATCCACCAGGCCGATGACCTGCTCCTTGCGCTCCGGCGCAAGCATGCCGGAGAGCGCCGCCTTGATCTCGTCCACCGCCTCGTAAATGATGGTGTAGTAGCGCACTTGCACGCCCGCGCTCTCGATCAACTTGCGCGCGGTCGCGTCGGCGCGCGTGTTGAAGCCGATGACAATCGCGCGCGAGGCCATCGCCAGGTTGACGTCCGACTCGGTGATGCCGCCCACGCCGGCGTGCACCACGCTGAC
>JBFKUL010000259.1:0-4400 GCA_041635755.1 Burkholderiales bacterium
GATGGCTCCCGCAGGTCTTCAGAGAAGGGTCTCGTTTTCCGAAGGCCAACGTGAGCCGGAGCTAAAGTCCTGTTGACCGATGATCGCGACGCGCATGTCAGGCCGCCTTTGCTTTCGAGGGCGCGCTGAACGCGCCGGCCTTCTTGAGTGTGCCGATCTTGGCCTCATCGTAGCCGAGCACTTCCTTGAGCACCTCATCGGTGTGCTCGCCGAGCATCGGCGAGCGCTCTATTTTCGCGGGTGAGTCCGAAAGTTTGATCGGCATTCCGACGTTCCACCACTTGCCGCGCTTGGGGTGGTCGAGCTCGACGTACATCTGGCGCCCGCGCACGTGCTCGTCGTTCGCCAGGTCCTCGGTGCTCATCACCGGGCCGCACGGCACGTCGAGCTCGTTCAGGATCGCCATCAGCTCGCGCTTGGTGAAATTCTCGGCGAACTTGTTGATCAGCGTCCACATGAGCGGCTGGTTCTTGCGCCGCTCGTCGATAGTAGCGAACTTGGGGTCGGCGGCGAGCTCCGGCATGCCGAGATCGGGACCGATGCGCGCGGCGAGCGGCACCCATACCGCCTCCTGCACCACGACGTAGAGCCAGTCGTTGGCGCCGTGCGGCTTGCAGTGGATGGCGTTTCCGAGCTGCCCGCCGCCCGAGTCGTTACCTGCCCGCGGCACTTCGCCCATGCCTTTGTACGTCGGCACCGAGTATTCCGCGAGCCCGCCGTGCGTCAGCCGCTGGTGGTCGCGGAATTTCACGCGGCACAGATTCATCACGCCATCCATCATCGCCACTTCGACGTACTGGCCCTTGCCGGTGCGATCGCGCTGGTGCAGCGCCGCGAGCAGGCCGATCCCCAGGTGCAGGCCGGTGCCCGAGTCGCCGATCTGCGCGCCCGTCACGAACGGCGGGCCGTCGGGGATGCCGGTGGTGCTCATCGAGCCGCCCATGGCCTGAGCCACGTTCTCGTAGGCCTTGAAGTCCGCGTAGGGGCCGCTCGAACCAAAACCCTTGATTGAGCCCATCACGATGCGCGGGTTGATGCCGCGGATCTTCTCCCAGGTGAAGCCAAGCCGGTCGAGCACGCCCGGGCCAAAGTTCTCCATGATGATGTCGCACTTCTTGAGCAGGTCGACGAACACCGACTTGCCTTGCTCGCTCTTCATGTTCACCGTGATCGAGCGCTTGTTGCAGTTGAGCATCGTGAAATAGAGGCTATCGGCGTTGGGTACATCACGCAGCTGGCCACGCGTCGCATCACCGTGCGGCGGCTCGAACTTGATCACGTCGGCGCCCAGCCAGGCGAGCAGCTGCGAGCACGTTGGCCCCGCCTGCACGTGCGTCATGTCGAGGATTCGGACTCCCTTGAGCGCTTCCATTGTGATCTCCGAGAACCTATTTCTTCTTCGCGGTCGGATTCAAGCTCGTGATGCGACCGCTTTCAGTGCCGGCGGTCTCATCGATCACGGCATTGATGAGCGTGGGTCTGCGCGAGCGAAGAGCTTCTTCCATAGCCTTGCGCAACTCGACCGGGGTCGTGGCGTTCACGCCCACGCCGCCGAAGGCCTCGATCAGCTTGTCATAGCGCGCGCCCTTGACGAACACAGTGGGCGCCACATCGGGGCCGCCGGTCGGATTAACGTCGGTGCCGCGGTAGACGCCGTTATTGTTCAACACCACCACGCAGACGGGCAGGTTGTAACGGCAGAGCGTCTCGACTTCCATTCCAGAGAAGCCGAAGGCGCTGTCGCCCTCGATCGCGATCACCGGCTGGCGGCTGACCACAGCGGCCGCGACCGCAAAGCCCATGCCGATGCCCATGACGCCCCAGGTGCCGACGTCCAAGCGCTTGCGCGGCTTGTACATGTCGACGATGCTTCGGGTGAAATCGAGCGCGTTGGCGCCTTCGTTGACCAGGCAGGCGTCCGGATTGGCCTTGACGATGTCGCGCACCACGTTCAGTGCGCTATGGAAATTCATCGGCTTCGGATCCTTCGCCAGGGTCTCGGCCATCTTGGCGATGTTCTTGCTCTTGCGCTCGGCAATGGCGCCCAGCCAATCCGCCGGCGGCTTGGGCCAGCTGGAGCCGATGCCCGCGAGCAGCGCGGACACGCAGGAACCGATGTCGCCGACCACCGGAGCATCGATGCGGACGTTGCTGTCCGCCTCCTGGGGTGAGATGTCGACCTGGATGAACTTCTGGCCGCCCCAATCCTTGTGGCTCTTGCCGCCCCAGGTCTTGCCCTTGCCGTGCGAGAGCAGCCAGTTCAAGCGAGCGCCGACCAGCATCACCACGTCCGCTTCGGGCAGCACGTAGGAGCGTGTGGCGGCCGCGGACTGCTCGTGCGTGTCGGGCAGCAGGCCTTTGGCCATGGACATGGGCAGGTAGGGAATGCCGGTGCGCTCGATGAAGGCGCGGATGTCCGCGTCAGCCTGGGCGTAGGCGGCACCTTTGCCCAACAGGATCAGCGGACGCTTGGCGCTCCTGAGCAAGTCGAGGGCGCGCTTGACGGCGTCCTCGGCCGGAATCTGGCGCGGCGCCGGATCGACCACCTTGATCAACGAGTTCTTTCCGACCGCCGCGTCCAGGGTCTGGGCGAACAGCTTGCCCGGCAGGTCAAGGTAGACGCCGCCCGGGCGGCCGGAGACGGCGGCGCGGATGGCGCGCGCAATGCCCACGCCGATGTCTTCGGCGTGCAGCACGCGAAAGGCGGCCTTGGCAAGCGGCTTGGCGATCGCCAGCTGGTCCATCTCCTCGTAGTCTCCCTGCTGCAGGTCGACGATCTCGCGCTCGCTGGAGCCGCTGATGAGGATCATCGGGAAGCAATTGGTCGTGGCGTTGGCCAGCGCCGTCAGGCCGTTGAGGAAGCCGGGGGCAGACACTGTCAGGCAGATGCCGGGTTTCTGCGTCATGAACCCGGCGATGGCGGCAGCGTTGCCGGCGTTTTGCTCATGACGGAACGAGATCACCCGCATACCCTCAGCTTGCGCCTTGCGGGTGAGGTCGGTGATCGGGATGCCAGGCAGACCGAAGATGGTGTCGATGCCGTTGAGCTTGAGAGCATCGATGACCAGATGAAAGCCGTCGGTCACTTGTGACGGTGCAACGCTGGCAGTGGCGACTTGAGGTTCGACGGTGCCGCCCATGGTGGCCTCCTGTGACGCTCTAGGGAATGCGGGCCCCAATGGTAGTAAGCGCGGCGCGCGATCCCCATTGACTGAGGTCAAGCTTTTATCGTCTAGAATGCCCTCACCGCGTGGTGCTCCAGTCATGGCTCTCCTCGATTCTCACCCGCAGCGCAACACGATCCGCCTGCTCCTGCACCAGAACCAGATGCTGCAGGGCATGAGTGCGGCCCAGTGGGAGGAGCTCGAGCCCCTGCTCACGGTGGCGGACTACCGCAAGGGCGAGCTGCTGGTGCGCCAGGGCGAGACCGAGATGGAGCAGTTCTTCGTTCTCGAGGGCATGCTCAAGCGCGTGGTATCGAACGCCGAGGGACGCGAAATGATCCTGCGTTTCGCCGCCGAGAACGACATGGACACGTCCTACGCCGCATGGCGCCTCGGAACCCCGGTGCCTTACAGCATTGTGGCGGTGACCAAGGTGCGCTCGGCGAAGCTTTCGCTGCCGCACTGGGTCGAGTTCCTCGATCGCCATCGCGAGATGAAGTTGCGCTTTGAATACGAAGTGATGAAGCTGATGTCCGAGGTGATGGCGCACACGATCACGCTGCACCTGCTCGACGCCCCGGGACGCATGTCGCGCTTCACGCGCAAGCACCCCGAGCTCTCCGGACGCATCCCGAAGAAGGAGCTCGCGGCCTATCTCAATCTGACGCCCGAGACTCTCTCGCGTCTGAAACAGAAGCTGGGCGAGCTCTAGATCGCCGTCGCCAGTCGTTTGTGCCGAGCAGCGCTATTCGCCGCGCAGCTTGCGCAGGAACCAAGGCACCAGCGGCCAGAGCAGCATCGCGAGCGCGAGCGTCGTGAGCGAGCCGACCAGCGCGTTGGAGAACAGCACCGTCAGGCTGCCCTGGGACCCCAGCATCGCCTGCCGGAAAGAGGCTTCGGTGGCGTCGCCCAGTACGATCGCCAGCACCAGTGGTGCAAGCGGGTAGTTCAGCTTCTTGAAAAGGTACCCGGCGACCCCGAAGATCAGCATCATCCTGACGTCGAACACTGAGTTGTGCACGGTGAAGGCACCGATTGAGCATACGACCATGATGATCGGGGCGATCACGGCAAACGGAATGCGCAGAATCGCGGCGAATAGCGGCACGCAGGTCAATACCACGATCAGCCCGGCAATGTTGCCGAGGTACATGCTGGCGATCAGGCCCCAGACGAAGTCCTTCTGCTCGACGAACAACAGCGGACCGGGCTGCAGGCCCCAGATGAGCAGGCCCC
>JBFKUL010000260.1:0-4388 GCA_041635755.1 Burkholderiales bacterium
CGACTCCAAGCCGCTGCCGGCCTCGAAGTTCCGCGGCGACGTGAACGTGATCGGCATGCCGCTCACCGAGATCACGAACGCGAGCTATACCGACGCGCGCGAGCGCCAGCTGTTCAAGAACATCATCTATGTCGGCGCGCTCGCCGGCCTGATGAACATCGAGCCGGGCGTGATCGCCGAGCTGATCGGCGAGCAGTACAAGGGCAAGGAGAAGCTGCTCAAGCCGAACCTGAACGCCTTCCAGATGGGCTACAACTACGCGCTCGAGAAGCTCAAGGGCCGGCTCGGCCTGACCGTCAAGCGCGCCTACAACGTCGGCGACAAGATCTTCATGGAAGGCAACGCGGCGGCCGCGCTCGGCTGTGTCTACGGCGGCGCCACGGTGTGCGCCTGGTACCCGATTACGCCCTCGTCGTCGCTCGCCGAGGCCTTCCAGCGCTACTGCTCGCGGCTGCGCGTGGACAAGGAGAGCGGCAAGAACAAGTTTGCCATCGTCCAGGCCGAGGACGAGCTCGCCTCGATCGGCATCGTGGTGGGCGCGGGCTGGAACGGCGCGCGTGCCTTCACTGCGACCTCGGGCCCGGGCATCTCGCTGATGACCGAGTTCATCGGCCTCGCGTACTTCGCCGAGATCCCGGCAACGATCATCAACGTGCAGCGCGGCGGGCCTTCGACCGGCATGCCCACCCGCACCCAGCAGGCGGATCTGCTCGCGTGCGCGTACGCCTCGCACGGCGACACCAAGCACCCGATGCTGTTTCCCGAGGATCCGCACGAGTGCTTCTATCACGCCGCGGCGGCGCTCGATCTCGCCGACCGTCTGCAAACGCCGGTGTTCGTGATGACCGATCTGGACATCGGCATGAATCAGCGCCTGTGCGAGCCGCTCAGGTGGGACGACTCGCGCCGCTACGATCGCGGCAAGGTCATGAGCTACGAGGAGCTCGAGGCGGGTAAGGATTTCGGACGCTATCGCGACGTCGATGGCGACGGCATCCCGTACCGGACGCTGCCGGGCTCGCACCCGAAGCGCGGCGCCTACTTCACGCGCGGCACGACCAAGAACGCCTACGCTTCGTACTCCGAGGCCGGTCCCGACTACGTATACAACGTGCAGCGGCTGCTGAAGAAGTTCGAGACCGCCAAGTCGCTGGTGCCGCAGCCGGTGCTGCGCGAGGCGAAGCAGAGGACCAAGTACGGCGCGATCTACTACGGCTCGACCAGCCCCTCGATGCAGGAGGCGCTCGAGGCGCTCGAGGAGCAGGGCATTCACGTCGACACGCTGCGAGTGTGCGCGTTCCCGTTTGCGGACGCGGTCGAGGAGTTCATTGCCGCCCACGAGCTCACCTTCATCGTCGAGCAGAACCGCGACGCGCAGATGCGCACGCTGCTCATGAACGAGCTCAACCTCGACCCGGCGAGGATGATGCCGATTCTGCACTATGACGGCACACCGATCACTGCGCGCTTCATCGCCAAGGAAATCGCCGAGCGGGTGCGCGTGCTGAACGTCGAGCCGCTCAAGAAAGGCAAGGCCGCGTAGGGTAGAGCAACCTAAACTTTCGGAGAAAGCACGATCGTGACTTATCTGGCGAAACCCAAACTCCACCATCCCACGCTGCGCGCGAACAAGCTCGGGTTTACGCGCCGCGACTACGAAGGCAAGGTCTCGACGCTGTGCGCCGGCTGCGGTCACGACTCGATCTCCGCCGCGATCATCCAGGCCTGCTGGGAGCTCGAGGTCGAGCCGCATCGGCTCGCCAAGCTTTCCGGCATCGGCTGCTCGTCGAAGACCACCGACTACTTCCTCGGCAATTCGCACGGCTTCAACAGCGTGCACGGGCGCATGCCCTCGGTGCTCACCGGCGCCAACCTGGCCAACCGTGAACTGATCTACCTTGGCGTCTCGGGCGACGGCGATTCGGCCTCGATCGGGCTGGGTCAGTTCGCCCACTTGATGCGCCGCGGCGTCAACATGACCTATATTCTCGAGAACAACGGCGTCTATGGTCTGACCAAGGGCCAGTTCTCGGCCACCGCGGACTCGGGCTCGAAGTCCAAGCGCGGAATTGCCAACACGGACGCGCCGGTCGACACGGTCTCGCTCGCGCTGCTGATGGGGGCGACCTTCGTCGCGCGCAGTTTCTCGGGGGACAAGCAGCAGCTCGTGCCGCTCATCAAGGCGGCGCTGGCGCATCCCGGTGCCGCCTTCATCGACGCCATCAGCCCTTGCGTGGCTTTCAACAATCACGCAGGCTCGACCAAGAGCTACGACTACGTGCGCGAGCACAACGAAGCGGTCAACCGGCTGGATTTCTGGCCGGCGCGCGACACCATCACCGTGGATTACGAGGAGGGCGGCATCATCGAGGTACCGCAGCACGACGGCTCGGTGCTGCGGCTGCGCAAGGCGCACGAGGGCTACGATCCGACCGACCGCATCGCGGCCATGAACCACCTGCAGCAGCACCAGGCCCAGGGCGAGATCGTCACCGGCCTGCTTTACGTCGATCCCAATCCGCAGGACCTGCACCAGCATCTCAATACGGTCGAGACGCCCTTCAATGCATTGAGCGAGAAGGCGCTGTGCCCGGGCTCGGCGATGCTGCACAAGATCAACGAGTCGCTGCGCTGAGCGAGGCGCCGCCTCGCCGGGCGCAACGGTAGAATGCGCCCGAGGCAGACCCATGCCATGCTGGAGGACGCACGCGCCTGAGCAGCGCGTCGCAGTGCTCAATGAGCCGCATCGTCGACAAACTCAAACAGGCCGAGCGCCAACGAACCGTGCTTGAGCGGGGCGGCGAGCAACGCGCCCAGACCGAGCGCAGCGCCCGCGCGCTGCAGCAACAGACCGAAGCACTGCGCGAGCGCATCGAGGGCGAGCGCGGTGCGGAGCAAACCCAGCAGGCACGCATTGCCGAGGAAAAACGCGGTCTCGATCTGGCGCGCGAGCGCCAGGGTGCCGAGGCGGAGCTGCGTCGCATCGCGCACGCTCGGGCCGAGGCGGAGACCAAGGCGGCGCGGCTAATCGCCGATCGCGAGCGTGCCGAGGCGCATGCGTTGTCCGAAGCGCGCGCCCGGGAGCAGGCCGAGCGTCGCGCCGCCGAGCTCGCCGAGGCGCGACGGCGGCAGGAAGAAGCCGCCGATCAGCACGCGCGCGAGCGCGCCGAGGCCGAGGCACAAGCGGCCGCGCTAATGCGCGAGCGCCTTGCCGCCGAGGAGCAAACACGGCGCGAGGTAGCCGCGCGTGCAGACGCTGAGCGCCGCGCGCACGACTCGGCGCGCGAGCGCAAGGTGGCGGAAGAAAAACTCAAGCGAGAAATTGATGCGCGCAGCGCCGCCGAGAGCGATACGGCGCGCCTCGCCGAGGAGCGCAAGGTCATGGAGGCGGCGGCGCTGGAGCAGGCACGCCGCAATACCGAAGCTGAGCGCAAGGCGAGCGCGCTCGCCGACGAGCGGGCGCGACGCGAAAACGAGGCGGCGCAGGTCGCCACGGCACGCGCCGAGGCGGACGAGGCCGCCCGCGCGGCGGCGCAGGAAAGGGCTGCCGCAAACGAACGCGCCGTTCTCGCGGCGCGAGAGCGCGAGGCAAAGGACGCACAGGCGCTGCAGCGTGCACAGGCCCGCGAGCAGGCCGAGCAGGAAGCGGCCCGCCTGGCCGAGGAGCGGCGCGACACCGAAGAACGCGCCCAAGCGCGAGCCCGTGAGCGCGAGCAGGCCGAAGCCAGGGCGGCAAAGCACGCGCAGGAGCGCCAGGAGCGGGATCGACTGGCGGAAGCCAAGGCACGCGAGCACGCTACGGCCGAGGCGCAAGCGCTGGAAATGGCGGGCACCCGCGCCGCCGCCGAGCGCGAAGCAAAGGACGCGGCGCAGAAGCGTGCCGAAGCCGAGGCGGCAGCGGCTCAGCAGTGGCGCGAACGCGAAGCGGCTGAAGCCGAGCTCGCGCAGGCGGCGCGCGAGCGGCACGAGGCGGAGGCCGAGGCGGAACGGGTGGCGCGCGATCAGGAGGCTGCGGCCGCACGCGCTCAGGCCGAGGCGCAGGCGCGAGTACAGGCCGAGCGCGCACTCGAAGCGAAGCAGCGAGAGCGCATCGAAGCCGAGCGCGCATTGCAGGCGCGCGCGGACGCGCTGGCTGCTGCGGAGGCCGAAGCAATGCGCGCCGCCGCTGACCGCGCAGCGCTCGAGGCAGACGCGAACCGTGCCGCCGAGTCGCGCGCTGCGGCCGAACGGGAGGCGGCGCACCGCGCGCTCGAGCGAGAGCAGGCCGAAGCGGCTGCCACGGTCGAGGCGCTGGCGCGCGCCGAGACTGAGGCGCAAGCTGAGCGCAGTGCGCGCGAACGTGAGGAGCAGGAGGCGCGCGCCGTTACGGCACTGCGCGAGCGAATCGC
>JBFKUL010000261.1:0-4376 GCA_041635755.1 Burkholderiales bacterium
TACCGGGTTTCTCGGCGCGTTGACGACGTTCTCGACTTTTTCAGCCGAAGCCGTGGCGCTGCTTGCACGCGCCCAGTACGCCTGGTGGGCGGCGCATGCGTTCGCGCATCTCGCCGGCTCGGTCGTGATGACCGTGCTTGGCATCGCGAGCTGGAACGCGCTCAGGGGCTGAGTCGATGGGCGGCATTCATCTGCGGTTCTTCGTGCACGAGGGCGAGCGCCAGGGGCGCGAGTTGCTGTTCGACTGGCTGCTTGGGGAGGCGAAGCGCCTCGGTATCGCCGGCGGCTCGGCGTTCCGCGCGGTGGCGGGCTACGGGCGCCACGGCGTGCTGCACGAGCAGCACTACTACGAGCTTGCCGGCAACCTGCCGGTGCAGGTCGTGTTCCTGACCAGTCGCGAGCTCGCGATACGGCTGCTCGAGCGCGTCGCCGCCGAGAAGCTGAATCTCGTCTATTCGATCTCGGAAGCCGAGTTTGGCGTCACCGGGCAGGGCTGAATGCATCGGTCTACAAGGCGGCCGGGGAGAACCAACGAGCCTGAATGCCACGATGGCATGAACGCGACGAGCATCGGGACCTCGTCGGGCAGTACGCGGTCGTACGCGCCGTGAGCTTCGCCAGAGCATGATCCGGTTACTCCCCGCCGCAATCGCGTATGGCGTGGCGATTGCGATCTCGACGTTGACCCGCATTGCACTGGTAATCCGGGCCGATGTCTTCTCTGCCGGAACCCTGGCTGACTGGATTCAAGCCTTCGGCTTGGGCCTGGCGTTCGATGCCATCGCAAGCCTGTACCTCGTCACGCCGTTCGTGCTGTGGCTTGCCTTGCTGCCGAACCGCATCGCGCGCTGGCGCGCGCACGGCGCACTGATGACGGCGGGATTGCTCGGTTTCAGCTACGGCCTGATCGTGGTCGCTATCGCCGAGTGGCTGTTCTGGGACGAATTCGGCTCGCGCTTCAACTTCATCGCGGTCGATTACCTGCTTTACACGCACGAGGTGCTCGGCAATATCTGGGAAAGCTACCCGGTGGGCCGCATCCTGATCGCGCTGCTGCTGCCGGCGGCCGCGCTGAGCGCATGGCTAACGCGGCGTATGCATGTCACGGCTTCCGCGCCGTTGCGTTGGCGGCACGCGCTGCTCGGAATCGGCGCCTGCATGCTTGCGATTGCCGGAACGCTGCGTTTCGTGAACAGCGATCTCAAGGCCTTCGCTCGCGAGGACGCGTTGAACGAGATTGCCGGCAACGGCGTGTACGAGTTCTTCGCCGCGAACTACCGCAACGAGCTGAACTACGAACGTCATTACGCGACGCTGCCGCTCGAAGAGGCGATGGCAGGGGTACGTGCCGCGTTGCATGCGGACGGCGGCAACTGGGTCGCGACGGATACCGCGGGCGTGGAGCGGCTGATCGAGCCGGGTCGGCCGGAGCGGCGCCTGAACGTCGTGCTCGTGAGCGTCGAGAGCCTGGGCGCCGAGTTCGTCGGCGCCTATGGCGATCCGCGCGGCCTGACGCCGAACCTGGATCGTCTGGCGCGCGAGAGCCTGTGGTTCTCTAACATGTACGCCACGGGCAATCGCACCGTGCGTGGGCTCGAGGCGCTCGCGCTCGCGCTCCCGCCCACGCCCGGCCAGTCGATCGTGCGGCGCCCGAACAATGATGCGCTGTTCTCGCTCGGCAGCGTGTTCGAGGACAAGGACTACTCGGTGCTGTTCGCCTATGGGGGCTACGGCTATTTCGACAACATGGCCGCGTTCTTCGACGCGAACGACTACCGCTCGGTCGACCGGCGCGCGATTCCGGCCTCGCGCATCGAGTTCGCGAATATCTGGGGCGTTGCCGACGAGCACCTGTTCGATCAGGTGATCGACGAGATCGACCGCGCCCAGGCCGCGCATCCGGGTCAGCCGGTCTTTGCACACGTCATGACGGTCAGCAATCACCGCCCCTATACCTATCCGCCGGGACGCATCGACATTCCCTCCGGCAGCGGGCGCGAAGGCGCGGTGAAATACTCCGATTACGCGATCGGCCGCTTCATCGAGTCGGCGCGCGGCCGCCCCTGGTTCGACGACACGGTGTTTGTCATCGTCGCGGATCATGGCGCCAACGCGCGCGGCACGACGCGCATTCCGATCGATAAGTATCTGATCCCGGCGTTGATCTATTCGCCAAAGCACGTTCCGGCGCAGCGCGTGGACCGTCTCATGTCGCAGATCGACCTTGCCCCGACGCTGCTCGGGGTGCTCGATTTCCGCTATTACACGAAGTTCTTCGGCCGCGACATGCTGCGCGCACCCGCCAGTGAAGACCGCGCATTCGTCGCCAACTACCAGGCGCTCGGCTTCATGAAGGGCGATCTGCTCATCATGCTTCATCCAAAACGGAAGGTCGAAGTGTTCCGCGTCGATTCCGCAGGGCGGATTTCGGGGCCGACGGAGAGCCCGGAGCGGGTGCGCGAGGCGATCGCTTTCTACCAGGGCGCGTCGCACGTGTTCCGCAGCGGACTGTACCGGGACGAGGAGCAGCTGCCGCCTTCGCAGCGCACGAGCGCGCCGCCGCATGTCGCAAAGCGCTGAGCACGCCGCGGCCGGGCCCGATTGGCTGCTCGCGCAGGGCGTGATCCTCGCACTGGGTGCGCTGCTGATCTGGACGCTTTTCGTGCAGGCGGGGATAGACTGGACGATTACCGGGCTCGTGTTCGACCCGACGCGCGGACGATTCCCGCTGCGGGATGCGTGGGCACTGACCGCGATCGGCCACGAGGGCCTGAAGTATGTAGTGATCGCATTCTGGTGCGCCTGCGTTGCGTGGGCGATGCTGCCGCGCCGCTGGGTGGGTGATTGGCGCGGCGCAGCGCGCCACGCGGCGCTCGGCATGGCGCTCACCGCGGTGGTGGTCGCGATGCTCAAGCAGGCGAGCGCGCATTCCTGTCCCTGGGACCTCGCCGCCTTCGGCGGCAGCGCGGACTGGTTCGCGCCGTTTGCAACGCTGTCCGCGAACCCCGGGCCCGGTCGGTGTCTGCCGGCAGGTCATCCGGCCGTCGGCTTCGCGCTGTTCGCGCTCTATTTCGCGCTGCGCGACGCACACCCCGGCGCGGCGCGTATCGGGCTCGCCTTGGCCTGGCTGGTCGGTCTCATCGCCTCCGCAGTGCAGGTCGCCCGCGGCGCGCATTTCGTCTCGCACGCGCTATGGACGGCGTGGATCGCGTGGGCGGTGAATCTGGCTCTCTATCTTGCCCTCAAGCGGGCCGGATGGCGGACTTGAGGTCTGCGAGCTCAGCTTCGGCGAGCGTTTCCTTCTCCAGCAGCCATTTCGCGCCGCGTTCGAGCGTCTCGCGCTCGCGCGTGAGGATGGCGAGCGCCCTGTCGTAGGCGCTCTTGACGAATTCGCGCACCGCAACGTCGATCTCGCGCGCGGTTTCTTCGCTGAACTCGCGCGGGTTGACGTTCGGCACGCCGAGGAACGGCGTGCGCTCCTCCTCGTACGCCACGTTGCCGAGCGAGGGCACCATGCCGTAGCGCATCACCATGCTGCGCGCGATGCCGGTGACCTTCACGAGGTCGTCGGCGGCGCCGGTCGAGAGGTGGCCGAACACCACCTGTTCGGCCGCGCGCCCGCCGAGCAGCACCGCCATCTTGTTCTCGAGCTCGGCGCGCGTCATCAGGAAGCGGTCCTCGGTCGGGCGCTGGATGGTGTAGCCGAGCGCGCCGATGCCGCGCGGAATGATCGAGATCTTGTGCACCGGGTCGGAGCCGGGCAATGCCATGGCGACGAGCGCGTGTCCCATTTCATGATGCGCGACCACGCGCCGCTCCTCGACGTTCAGCACCCGGTTCTTCTTCTCCAGCCCGGCGACGATGCGCTCCACGGCAAGCGTAAAGTCCTCGAGCGCGACCTGCTCGGCGCCGCGGCGCGTGGCCATCAGCGCGGCCTCGTTCACCAGGTTGGCAAGATCGGCGCCCGAGAAGCCCGGGGTAAGCGCCGCCACCTGCTCGATCTCGAGCTCGCGCGCGACGCGGATCTTCTTCATGTGAACGTTCAGGATCTGGATGCGGCCCACTTTGTCCGGCCGGTCGACCAGCACCTGGCGATCGAACCTGCCGGCGCGCAGCAACGCCGGGTCGAGGATTTCCGGCCGGTTGGTGGCCGCAAGCAGCACCAGCCCGCCGCTCGGGTCAAAGCCGTCAAGCTCGGAGAGCAGCTGGTTGAGCGTCTGCTCCTTCTCGTCGTGGCCGCCCATGATGCCGCTGCCGCGCGCGCGCCCGAGCGCGTCGAGCTCATCGATGAAGATGATTGCGGGCGCCTTCTGGCGCGCCTGCTCGAACAGATCGCGCACGCGCGCCGCGCCGACGCCAACGAACATCTCGACGAA
>JBFKUL010000262.1:0-4316 GCA_041635755.1 Burkholderiales bacterium
GAGCTCGCCGAGCGCCGCATCCACGAGATCGTGGCGGGCATTGCCGGCGCGCTCGGCGCCAGTGCCGAGATCGAGTACAAGCACGGCTACCCCGCAACCGTGAATTCGCCCCGCGAGTCCGAATTTGCCGCCAGTGTGGGCGAGCGCATCTTCGGCACCGGCAACGTACTCCGGGACGAGGATCCAACGATGGGCGGAGAGGATTTTTCCTACATGCTGCTCGAGCGCCCCGGCGCCTACGTCTGGCTCGGCCAGGGCGGCGGACCGCTCGGCTGCTCGCTGCACAACCCGAACTACGACTTCAACGACGACGTGATCCCGCTTGGCGCCGGCTACCTCGCTGCGCTGGTCGAGGAGGGCTTGCCGCTGAAGTGAGCGTGTCCTTGTAGACGCGCCCCTCCTTCATCACCAGCACGATCCCGGATTCCGGCGACTGAAGCGGTGTCAGGTCGCGGGTCGGGTCGCCCTCCACCACGAGCAGATCCGCCCAGGCGCCCTTGGCGACGACGCCGATGCGGCCGGACTGGTTCATCATCTCGGCCGCGATCGAGGTGGCGCTCTGCAGGATTTCGACGGGCGACATCGCCGGCTGCCGCAGCCCGTACTCGGTGCTCTGGTACGCATGCATCGCGCCCAGCAGATCGGTGCCGAAGGCGATCGGCACGCCCGCCGCCTTGGCGATCTGAATCGCCTCGACGCCGCGGTGTCGCACCACGTCGAGTTTCGCGCGCAGCGGCGCCGCGAGCGCGAGATCCTCGGCGCCCTTGCCTATTGCGGCATAGGTCGCGAGCGTCGGCACCAGGAAGGCGCCGCAGCGCTTCATCGCCTTCGCCGCTGCTTCATCGAGAAGGTTGCCGTGCTCGATCGAGCGTACCCCGGCCTGCACGGCGCGAGTAATCGAGCGCGGCGAGTACGCGTGCGCCATGACGTACGTGTTCGCGTCCTCGGCTTCCTCGCAGATCGCGCGCAGCTCCTCCTGCGAGTACTGGGTGCCCTCGATGGGGTCGGTCGGGCTCATGACCCCGCCTCCGGCCATCACCTTGACCTGGTTGGCGCCGTTGCGCAGCTGCTCGCGCGCGGCGCGGCGCACCTCGCCCACGCCGTCGGCGACGGCGCCGTAAAGCCCCAGCCCGGCGCAGGTGCAGATCATGGTGCGCGCCCCCTTCGGCCGCACGTCGCCGTGCCCTCCGGTCTGGGTGATCGGCCAGCCGGCAATGAACAGCCGCGGCCCCGCGAAAAGCCCCCGCTCGACGGCCTCCTGCAACCCGAAGTCCGCTCCGCAAGCGTCGCGTACGGAGGTAAAGCCCCTGAGCAGCATTGCCTCGAGGACGTCCTTGGCCTGCGCCGTAATGAGCGAGGGCGGCTGCAGCGCAAGCCGCAGCACGTCGTAATGCACGGCCGTGACGTGCACATGCGCGTCGATCAGCCCGGGCAGCAGCACGCGTCCCTCGAGGTCGTAGCTGCGCGCCTCATCGATGCGCAGCGCCTCGTAAGTGACGTGCGCGATGCGCTGCCCCTCGACCACCACGGTGGCCCCCGGACGCAGCACGCCCTTGCGGCTGTCGAACAACCGCGCATTCCTTAGCGCAATACGGCCCGGCGGTTTACGCATTCTCCTGAGGCCTTGTTGCGGCGCGGCAACCCGCGGCGGGTCGCCGCCCGGTCCATGATCGGGTACGGTCTGCCGGGCGCCGGGCGTTTCTTGAAGCCACCCGCAAACGGCCTCTATAGTCCGCCCGCCCCCTTTGACGCTCGCGAGTTTCGCGTAAGATTGCGCCCTCGGCAATGCCGATTCCACTACCGGGAGGAGACCCATGCGATTCAAGCATCTGTTCGCTGTTGCGTTCGCCACTGCCGCGCTCGCAACCGCGCTACCCGCTGCCGCCGTAACGCTGAAATGGGCGGCGCAGAACGACATCCTGACTTTTGATCCGCATTCGCAGAACCACGCCACCACCAACGCCATGGTGCAGCACGTCTACGAGGGCTTGACGCGCTACACCAAGGACTTCGACATCGAGCCCGCTCTTGCGACGAGCTGGAAGATGCTCTCGCCCACGCAAGTGCGCTTCGAGCTGCGCAAGGGTGTGAAATTCCAGGATGGCTCGCCGTTCACGGCCGATGACGTGCTGTTCTCGTTCGAGCGCATCCTGCAGCCGCAAGGCACGATGCAGATCTATGTCTCGGGCGTGAAGGAGATCAAGAAGATCGACGACCATACGGTGGATCTGATGCTCGGCGCGCCGAACCCGGTCCTGCTGCGCAACATCGTCGACTTCCGCATCATGAGCAAGGCCTGGGCGATGAAGAACAACTCGCAGAACGTCCAGAACTACAAGGCCAAGGAAGAGAACTTCGCCTCGCGCAACGCGAACGGCACCGGACCCTACCTGCTCAAGACCTGGGAGCCCGACAAGCGCATCCTGTTCTCCGCCAACGCGAGCTGGTGGGACAAGCGCCCGGGCAACGTGACCGAGGTGGTCTACACGCCGATCAAGTCCGACGCCACGCGCGTCTCGGCGCTGCTTTCGGGCGAGGTGGACCTCGTCACCGACCTGCCGACGCAGGACGTGGCGCGTCTCAAGCAGGCCGCCGGCCTCAAGGTACTCGACGGCCACGAGGTGCGCACCATCTTCATCGGCATGGACCAGCATAACGACGAGCTGAAGTACTCCAACATCAAGGGCAAGAACCCCTTCAAGGATGTGCGCGTACGGAAGGCACTCAACATGGCGGTCGATCGCGAGGCCATCAAGCGCGTCACGATGCGCGGCCTGTCGATCCCTGCAGGCATCATGGTGGCGCCGGGCGTGCATGGCCACACCGACCAGGTCGACCAGGTCACCAAGTTCGATGCCGAGGGCGCGAAGAAGCTGCTCGCTGAGGCCGGCTATCCAAGCGGCTTCGAGTTCACGCTCGATTGCCCGAACAACCGCTACGTCAACGATGAAGAAATCTGCCAGGCGCTGGTGTCGATGTGGGCGCGCGTCGGGCTCAAGGTCAGGCTGAACGCGATGCCTTTCGCGACCTACATCCCGAAGCTGCTGCAGATGGACAACAGCGCCTACCTGCTCGGCTGGGGCGTGGCGACGATGGACGCGCTCTATACGCTGCAGTCTCTGGTGCGTACCAAGACCACCGGCGCGGATGGCAATTTCAACCAGGGCCGCATCAGCGACGCGAAACTTGATTCGATCATCGACGCGATCAAGATCGAGACCGACACCAGCAAGCGCGACGCGATGCTCAAGGAAGCGCTCGAGATGACGCGCGACAACTACTACTACGTGCCGCTGCACCACCAGTTGCGGCCGTGGGCCATGAAGACCGGCGTCACGACGGTGCACAAGGCCGACGACCGGCATGAGGCCCGCTTCGCGATAGTGAAGTAGCAACTGGAGATTTGACGCGAGCGGAACGGTGCCGTTTTTTGCCGGCGCGCGGCGCGCCTGGGACACCGATCTCGCCTGGAGCTTCCGCCGCTCGCCGGTTACGCTGATCGCCGCGCTGCTCACGCTCATCTGCGTGGGTGGCGCGGTGTTCGCGCCCTGGCTCGCCCCGCATAATCCTTTCGATCTCGCCTCGCTCAACCTGAACAACGCGTTCTCGCCTCCGGCCTGGACGGAGAAGGGGCGCCAGATCTACCTGCTGGGCACCGACGACCAGGGTCGGGACGTGCTGTCGACCATCATGTACGGCGCCCGCATCTCGCTCGGCGTCGGCGTCGCCGCGGTACTGTTCTCGATGCTGCTCGGCGTTTCGCTCGGGCTCGTCTCCGGCTACGTCGGGGGGCGGCTCGATGCATTCATCATGCGCATCGCGGATATCCAGATCTCGTTTCCGGCCATCCTGATCGCGCTGCTGATCGACGGCGTGGCACGGGTGTCCCTGCCGAGCGACAGGCACGACGCGCTCGCCATCCCGGTGCTGATCCTGGCGATCGGGGTGTCGGGCTGGGTGCAGTACGCGCGCACGGTGCGCGGCTCGACCCTGGTCGAGCGCAACAAGGAATACGTGCAGGCGGCTCGCGTCATCGGCCGCGCGCCGCTGGCGATCATGCTGCGCCATGTCCTGCCGAACGTCACCGGCCCGGTGCTGGTGCTCGCCACCATCCATATCGCCACCGCGATCATCACCGAGGCGACGCTCTCGTTCCTCGGCGTCGGCGTGCCGCCAACCCAGCCCTCGCTCGGCACGCTGATCAGGATCGGCAACGATTTCCTATTCTCCGGCGAGTGGTGGATCACCATCTTTCCCGGGGCCGCCCTGGTCGTCCTGGTGCTATCGGTGAACCTGCTCGGGGACTGGCTACGCGA
>JBFKUL010000263.1:0-4308 GCA_041635755.1 Burkholderiales bacterium
CGCGCTCAACACCAACCCCTGTATCAGGCAGCTTGTCGTCCGCCGGAACTGCGGTATCCGAAAGCAAGTCGAGCAGCGGCTCAAGGGCAGGGGCTGGAGTCGTCGCGTGTCTCAGTCGTGCCTTTCCGCGCAGTACCTTCGGCCAAGGCGTATCGAGAAGGTGGTTCGACAGTCCATAGACTCCGGGCTCCAGGCGCCGTGCGCCATCCCCGCGGTTGGACAGCCACCACAGCTCATCGCCGTCGCCAACAAGCAGGTTGAATGCCCGATAAGCGGCGCCCTGTGCATCGGTACGGGATGCATAGGCTGCCGCCGAACCGTCATTTTCAAGGAAGTCGCGTGCGAGCAGGCCGCGCGAGCGATTGCCCACGCTCGGTTCGACCGCGTCGCGAAAATTGGTGACCGCGGCGAAGCGTCCGTCACGCGTGACGCCGAGCCAAGTACCCATCGCCTCGAGATCGCGCCCGCCGAGGATCTGCGGACGGTCACTCCAGATTGCCGCGGCTGCGGTGGGCCGACTATGGAACTCGTCGCGGTTTGCGGCAACGACGAGAGGGTAGTCCTCATGCGCGCGCCATGCGATGAGAATCAGGCACATCAATCGCCTCCGATCGGCGCGGAAACGAAGATCTCCGTTCGCCTTCCGGCATCGGCGGGGAGGCAGCTGAGAATCCCCAGTCGCACGACCTCCTGCTCTAGCATCGCCTCGAATCGCCCGGCCTCGGGCACATCCTTGTAGACCTCCATATAGGTCCCCGGATCGTCGCGCCGGCGCATCCATCGCCCGCGAACCCCCGTTTCGCGCTCTATCGCCGAAAACAGCGCACCCACCCGTCGACGCAATTCGTCCAGCCTGTCCGCCTGCACCCGGTAGTAAACAAAGTAGCTCGCGGTGATCACGGTGCGTAGGGCAGGGGCTGCAGTTCGAGCTCCGGCCCGTCTGGCGCCGCTCGGATCGGCGAGCGCTCCGCAACCACGCCGACTTGCATCACTGCAAGGAGCTCACTGCCCTCGGCTGACGGAGCCACGTTGACCACCGTGCCGCTTGCCTGCCCTGCGAATGCGTCGCTGTAGAGGTCCTGCCCGGCACTCAACGACACGCCAACGGGTACCTTTGCACGGACCATGCGGCGTTTGAGTTGCCCGCGATACTGCGTGCGCGCCACGATCTCCTGTCCCGGATAACACCCCTTGCGGAAATCGACGCCACCGATTGCCTCCAGGTTGACCATCTGGGGCACGAACATGTCTTGCGTGGACTGTCCGACCCACGGGCGTCCGGCACGGATTTCGAGTAGCGCCCATTGTTCCTCGCGACCGTCGAGTTTTGCGGCGAGCGTGCCCAGCTGATTGTCCAGGGACGTCGGGGCGAGAAGCAGAAATTGTTCGGCGCCGAGTCGAACCGCCAGCAGGTCCCCTTTGGACAGCGTTGCCAGGGGCTGCGACGACTCGGGAAAACCGTTGGCCGTCAACCAAGCGTCGGCATCCGGTCCCCACGTCCCGAACACGGTCCAGCGATCAGTGACGTCGGCGATCGTCACCTTCGCGCGCAGCACGAACATTCCGAGTCGCTTCGCGACCGGGGGCGCAAGGTCCCGTTCGAGCAGCAGCAGGAACGCGTCCTGCGAGGGAATGACGAGAAAAGTCGCCAGTAAACGGCCCTTCGCGGAGCACCAACCGGCAAGTCGGGCGGTGCCGGAAGTCAGGCTTGCGATGTCGTTGGTCAACTGGGCGTGCAGGAACGACCGTGCATCCGCGCCGGACACGGACAGCAACCCATACCGATTCAGTCGCGTTGCGTGAACATCCGCCTGAAGGGCTGATAACGTGGGAATTGCGACCTCCGATTCCATCGTAAAATCACGATTTTACCCGTCCGGCCGTGAGTGCGGCCGACGCCAACACGAATTGGTCGCTCTCCTCAAGCGTATTGTGGCGGTGGGGGTCGCCTTGGCGGTCACCGCGCTGGCCTACGCACTGTGGTATGCGTGGACCCCATTGCAGGTCCGCGCGCTTCCGGTCGAGTTTGAGATCAAGGCCGGGAGTGGTTTCCGCGGCGCGGCTGAACAGCTTGAGCAGGCCGGGATCGAGGTTCACCGGGTCAGTTTCGAGGTTCTCGCCCGGGTTCTGGGTGTCGCAAATTCGGTAAAAGCCGGTACCTACGAGGTGACCAAACGGCACACGCCGCTCGAGCTGCTGGATCGGCTGGCCCGGGGCGACGTGATCCAGGTCGATCTCAAGCTGCTGGAGGGCTGGACGATCCGCCAGCTGCGCTCCGCGGTCGACGCGAGTCCGTTTCTGCGTCACGAGACGCAGAACATGAACGATCGTGAGCTGCTGGAGCGGCTCGGGGCGACGGAAGCGCATGCGGAGGGATTGTTCTATCCGGACACCTACCGATTCGCGAAAGGCAGCAGCGATCTGGCGCTGTTGCGACGCGCCTATCAGGCGATGCAGAGCCATCTGCAGCAGGAGTGGAAGGCGCGCGCTCCCGATGTTCCGTACCGCACGCCGTACGAGGCGCTCATCATGGCCTCGATCATCGAGAAGGAGACTGGACGCGCCGAGGAACGCGAGCTCATCGCGGGCGTGTTGGTCAATCGGCTGCGCATCGGCATGCGGCTGCAGGCCGATCCGACCGTCATCTACGGGTTGGGAGAGGAATTCGACGGCAATCTGCGCAAGGTGCACCTGCTTGAAGACGGGCCCTACAACTCCTATACGAGGGCCGGATTGCCGCCCACTCCGATCTCCATGCCGGGACTTGCCTCGCTTCATGCCGCACTGCAGCCGGCCAAGACCAGTGCGCTGTATTACGTGTCACGCGGCGACGGTTCAAGTATGTTCTCCAGCTCGCTGGAGGAGCACAACCGAGCAGTCGACAAGTTCCAGCGTGCACCGGCACGCAAGAAATAGAGGTAGCCGGCGGAACGATGGCCAAGCGCGGCAAGCTGATCACGGTGGAGGGCGTCGACGGCGCGGGCAAGTCCACACATCTTCCGTACATCGAGACGCTTCTGCGCCAGAACGGCTGCGAAGTACAGGTGACGCGCGAACCTGGTGGCACCCCATTTGCGGAGAAGCTTCGCGCGCTGGTACTCGCGGAACCGATGGCGCCCGTAGCCGAAACCTTGCTCATGTTCGCCGCGAGGGCGGACCACGTGCAAAAGCTCATTGCCCCGGCGCTCGAGCAGGGTAGGTGGGTACTATGTGACCGATTCACGGACGCTACGCTTGCTTACCAGGGCGCGGGCAAAGGCGTATCCAGCGAGTTGATCGAGCGACTCGCCGAGTCGACCCACCCGGGCCTGCGACCCGATCGCACGCTGATCTTCGATTGCCCCTACGAGGTCGCTCGCGACCGACTGCGGAAGGCCCGCAAGGCCCTCGACCGGTTCGAACTGGAGAACCGAGCGTTCTTCGACAAAGTGCGTGGCGCATACCTTTTGCGTGCCAGCAGCGAACCGGACCGGGTACGACTAATCGACGCTTCCCAATCGCCAGAAGAAATTAAAGTGGAACTCCAAAAACAACTCGTATTTGATTGATTATATGATTTATCCTTGGATGAAAGCTACATGGTCGAGCACCGTCCAACTGCTTGCGAGGCTGCCGCACGCACTACTCATCCACGGTCCTGCAGGCGTAGGGAAGCTGGCGATGGCGCAAGAACTGGTGCAACTCCTGCTTTGCGAAGCGCCAGGGACAAAGACGACGGCGTGCGGCCGCTGCGAGGGTTGCCATTGGTTCACCGCCGGAACTCATCCGGACCTGCGGTGGGTGCAGCCGGAGTCCTATCGCAACGAGGACGGCACCGGTGAAGACGATGGTCCTCGAGATCGCGCCAAAGCGGCAAAACCGAGCGCCGAGATCAAAGTGGATGACGTGCGCGAGCTGGGCGCCTTTCTGAACATCGGCTCACATCGTGCTAAGCGGAGGATTGCGCTGATCCATCCCGCGGAGAGCATGAACTTGCATGCGGCAAATTCGCTCCTGAAGGGCCTCGAGGAGCCGCCCTCCGGGGCAATGTTCATTCTGGTTTCCCATCGGCCCGCGCGGTTGTTGCCCACGATCCGTAGCCGATGCGTGCCGATTCCGGTGTCGTTACCTGACCGGAAAGCTGCGCAAAGCTGGCTCAAGGCGGAGGGGGTCAATGAGGCGCCGCGGTGGCTTGCGTTTTCCGGCGGCGCGCCCTTGCGAGCACTTGAGTACGCTGCGAAGGAGAGCCGCGATGAGGTTGTTCGACTGACCGAGGCCGCTGTTTCGGGTAATGAAGCGGTCCTGTCCGCAATCACCGATCGCGAGGCC
>JBFKUL010000264.1:0-4305 GCA_041635755.1 Burkholderiales bacterium
GCGAGCGCCCGTGCCAGCTCCAGGCGGCGCTGCTCGCCGAAGGCGAGGTTTGAAGCGAGCTCGTTCTGCTTGTGCGCCAGGCCCGAAAACTCGAGCAGCTGGCTGATCTCCTCGCGTACGCCCGACTGCCCGCCAAGCCAGCGCGCGAAAAAGCCGTGCCGCGCGTGGTCCTGCGGCGAGTTCTGCGCCACCCACAGGTTCTGCCAGACGGTGAGCTGGCCGAACAGCCGGATGTTCTGGAAGGTGCGCGCGATGCCGCCTTGCAGGCGCTTGTGCACCGGAAGTGCGGCGAGGTCGCGGCCGTTCAGACGGATCTCGCCCGAGCTGAGCGGAATCAGCCCGGTAATCAAGTTGACGGTGGTGCTCTTGCCCGAGCCGTTCGGCCCGATCAGGCCGAGAATCTCACCTTCCTTGACCTCGAGGTCGAGACCGTCCACGGCGCGCACGCCGCCGAAGTAGCGCGACACGCCGCGCAGCTCAAGCATGGCCGCTCCGGCTGCCGAACAGGCGCTTGAACCACGCGATCGCCTGCGCATCGAGCAGGCCGCGCGGGCGCACGTTCATCGCCAGCACGATCAGCGCGCCGAACAGCAGATTGCGCCAGTCGCCGAGGAAGCGCAGTCCCTCGACCAGCACGCCCTGCACGAAGATCACCGCGAGCAGCGTGCCGATCACGCTCGCCAGCCCGCCGACGATCGGGTAGGCAATGGCAAACGTCGCCACGAGGATGTTGAAGCTCGCGTGCTCGATGTGGGTGGTGTAGTGTGCGTAGAGCCCGCCGCCGAGGCCGGCGACCGCGCCGCCCACGGTCATCGCGCTGACCTTGACGGCCGTGAGATTGATGCCCACCGACTGCGCCGCGAGCTCGTCCTCGCCCACAGCGCGCAGCACCGCGCCGTAGCGCGAGCGGTCGAACCACCAGAGCACGAGCATCACCAGCACCACGAACACCCAGATGAACAGCATCACCTCAAGCGTGCTCCAGCCGTTCTCGGGAAAGAAGCGGATCTGGCGGAAGCCTTCGCCGCCGAGCGGGCCGAGCTTCACTTCGCCCTTGGAGACTTGATAGTCGAAATTGAAGAAGAACAGCCGCACCCCTTCGCCGAAGGCGAGGGTGGCGATGACCAGCATCAGTCCCTTCACGCGCAGTGCCGGGAAACCGACGGCACAGGCGGTCGCCGAGCCGATCACCATGCCGGCACCAAGCGCGGGCACGATATGCCAGCCGGCAAGCACGGTCAGCATGCCCGCGGCATAGGCGCCGATGGCGAAGAACGCGGCCTGCGCCAGACTCACTTGGCCGGTGAGCAGCACGATGTAGGCCGACAGGCCGAGCAGCGTGTGGACACCGATGATTTGAGCCAATCCGAAGTAGAAATCCATGACGTCCCTATGTCGGGCGTGCGGGCCGGACTAAATGCGCAAACGAGGGCAGGAGGATCGGGCCCGTCCCAAAGGCGGGGCCCTCCCGATCTCCCCGCACCCCTCGGGCGACGCTCGTCGACATCGTTCAGCTCCCGCCCTTGACCGCGAACAGGCCGCTGGGGCGGAAGACGAGGAAAGCGAACAGCAGCAGCATCACGTACAGGTCGCGCTCCGTGACGCCGCGATAGAGCTGGAACACGTTCTCGAAGCCGCCTACCAGCAGGCCGGCGACGATGGCGCCGGGAACGCTGCCCAGGCCGCCCACCACGGTGACGATCAACCCCTTGACGGTGAGCGGCGTCGTCAGGAGCGGAGACAGCGCGCCCACCGAGGCGCCGATCATGGCCCCGGCAAGGCCGCCGAGTAGGCCGGTGACGATGAACGTCAGCGCATTGACGCGCATCAGCCGGATGCCACACAGTTGCGCCGCCACCGGCTGCTGCGACACGGCGCGCGTCGCGAGGCCGAGTTTGGTGCGGTAAAGCAGCAGCAGCAGCGCGATCATGGCGAGCACTGAAACGCCGAACACCAGCAGCAGGTCCCCGCGCATCGAGAAGCCGCCGTAGCGCAGCATCACGTCGTCGAATACCGCCGGGTAGTTCTGCGGCATGCCCGCGGTGGTATGCACGATGATCTCGTCGATCAAAAGCAGCATGCCCACGGTGGACATGAGCGTCGCGAGCGGATTGGCAAGCGGGATGAAGTGAAAGCAGGTGAGGTACACGAGCCAGCCGATGAGGCCGCCAGCGACGAAGGCCAGTAGGAACACCGCCCACGGTGGCGCTCCGGCGAACGCGTGCAGGATCAGCAGACCGCAGTAGGCGCCGCCGACCGACGCCGCCGCGTAGGACATGTTGATCTTGTGCATCACGCCGAAGACCAGCGTGAAGCCGATGCCGATCAGCGCATAGGTGGCGCCGAACAGAACGCCGTCGGACACTGCTTGCAGGAAGTCGAGCATGAGCGAAAAAAACGGGCGCGGGTTCGAGCCGCGCCCGTTTACGAGCTTGCCGGTCGCTTACAGCGGGTTATGCAAGACTTTCCACTCGCCCTTCTGCGCGTGCACGAAGAGGTACGGCTTGTCCGCCTCGCCCTCGCCGTCGCGCTTGGTGGTACCGAGCAGGCCTTCGGTCGTCTTGACCTTGGCCAGCGCGTCGCGGATCTTGCGGCGATCCGCCTGCACGTCACCGGGCTTGCCGGAGATCTTTGCGTCTTCGATCACCTGCTTGAGAATGAACATGTTCTCCCAGGCGGCCATCGAGTGCAGATCGGCGGCGCCCTTGAACTTGGCCGTCGTTTCGGCCGCGAACTTGGCGTCCTTGTTCACCGGCGCGAAGCTGGTGGGAATGATCATGCCCTCGGCCTGCTTGGCGCAGCCCTGCAGCGTCTCGAGGCTCGAGGAGCTGGTCAGGCCCACCAGCACCTTGGGCTTGACGCCCTGACGCTGCATCTCCTTCAGTACGCCGCAGGTGGTGAACGGATGTGCCGAGATTGCCACCACGTCGGCATTCGCCTTCTTCATCTCGCGCACCTGGGTGGCGAAGTTGGTGTCGTTCAGCAGCCACTTCGACTCGCCCTGTACGTCAAAGCCGCTCGCCTCGGCGCGGGTCTTCATCACGACATACCACGTGGCGCGCGAGTGCGCGAAGTCTTCCTCGACCCCGCCGTAGATGGTCTTGACGTCCGGGTGCTTGGTCTTGAGCCAGTAGAACAGCGAGTTGTACATGGTCATCTCGTTGGGGACGTTGCGGAACGCCCACTCCGAGATCTTTGCCAGGCCGACCTTGATCGCGACATCGGTGAACACGGGGAACTGCAGACCGGAATCGCCTGCGTCGCCGACCTTCTTCTGCAGGATGCCGAACAGCGGCTCGGCGACATTCGAGCAGGTGGGCCCGATCGCCACCACGGCGTCGGTGCCGGCGATGCGGCGGATCACCGAGATGCCTTCCTCGGCGTTGCAGCGGTCGTCATAGAACTCGACCGCGACCTTGGCCTTCGAGCCGTCGGCGAGCTTGACGCCGCCCTGCTTGTTGATGACATCGGCGGCCGCCAGCATTGCGGCCTCGCTGTTGATGCCGAACGAGCGCACGACGCCGGACTTGGCGCCGAAGCCGGCGATCTGAATCGTCTTGCTCTGCGCGAGCGCGGCGCCGGACGCCAGCATCGATCCGGCCGTGAACGCGGCGGCGACGGCTGCAGTAACCGTGACTGCGAGCTTCTTCATGGGACCTCCTCCTTGGAATGACACTCTGGTAGATTGTGCTGCAGCGGTGCAACCCAGGGGGCAGTGTAAAACGTGGAGGAGGACATGGCAAAGGCCGCGCGCAGATCGGTGAAGATCGCAAGCAAGTTGAAGGGAAGGCGGACCGCAGCAAAAAGGAGCGATGTTGCACCGCAACGTAAGCCGGTCGCGAAGGCCGGAACGCGCTTGAACGCTGGCGGCAACGCGAATCCCTGGGCGTCGCTCAAACCGACGATCGCGAACAACACGGCGCTCACCCCGATCTCGTTCCTGCCGCGCGCCGCAGAGATCCATCCCGAGCGCATCGCCGTGATTCACGGCAAGAGGCGTTATAGCTACGCGGAGTTCTACGCGCGCGCGCGCCGACTCGCATCGGCTCTGGCCAAGCGCGGCGTTAAACGCGGGGAAGTCGTCTCCGCGATGCTGCCCAACGTGCCGGCAATGCTCGAGGCGCACTATGGCGTGCCGATGGCGGGCGCCGTGCTGAATACCATCAACACGCGGCTCGACAGCGATACGGTCGCCTATATCCTGGAGCATGGCGAGGCCAAGGTGCTGATCACCGACCGCATGTATGCGTCGGTGGTCGGCCCGGCGCTGAAAGCGCTCAAGCGCAAGCTGCTCGTCATCGACAA
>JBFKUL010000265.1:0-4286 GCA_041635755.1 Burkholderiales bacterium
AACACGCCCTCGCCGGGCACGTCGCGATAGTCCTGCAGCAGCACGCGGCAGCGGCCTTCGAGCCCGGCGGCCTCGATGCGCTCGTTGGCGAGCTTGTGCTGGTTCTTCGAAAGCGTGATCCCGGTCGCCTCTACGCCATAGCGCTGCGCCGCCCAGATCACCAGGGCGCCCCAGCCGCAGCCGATGTCGAGAAATGTCTCGCCCTCGGCAAGGCGCAGCTTGCGGCAGATGTGATCGAGCTTTTGCTGTTGCGCGGTGTCGATGTCCTCGTCGCCGGTCTTGAAGTACGCGCAGGAATAGACCATGTTGCGATCCAGCCACAGCGCGTAGAACGCGTTCGAGACATCGTAGTGGTATTGAATCGCCTCGGCGTCGCGCTTCTTGGTGTGCAGGCCGCGCAGCAGTGGCAGCCGGCCGACCTTTGCATCGCCCCAGAGCCGCGACAGGCTCTCGGCGGCACGCAGCGCCTCGTCGATCGGCCCGTCGACATCGACATGACCCTCGACGAAGGCCTCGCCAAGCTTGGCGAGATCGGGCTTGAGGAAGTAGCGTAGCGACTCGGCGCGCGGGATGCGCAGGGTGACTTTCGGGTGGTCGTCGAGCGCATAGCGCGTGCCGTTCCAGAGCTCGATCGCCAACGGCAGGCTGGCCCGCCCCCGGAGCTCGCCGACCATCTTCTCGATGCGTGCCTCGATGCTCACGACCTGCCTCCTGCAAGGCCGCCTAGGCGACCTTCTCCCGCATGGTAACGAATTCCTCGGCCGCGGTGGGGTGAATACCGACCGTGGCGTCGAACTGCGCCTTCGTCGCCCCCAGCTTCACTGCGATGGCGACGCCCTGGATGATCTCCCCGGCGTCCGGTCCGAGCATATGCGCGCCGATCACGCGCTGGCTCTCGGCGTCGACCAGGAGCTTCATGAAGGTCTTCTCCTCGCTCGCCGAAAGGCTGTGCTTGAGCGCGCGGAACGAGGCCTTGTAGACGTCGATCTTGCGGCCGAGCGCGCGCGCCTTGTCCTCGGACAGGCCCACGGTGGCAAGGTTGGGGTTGGAGAACACGGCGGTGGGCACGTTGTCGTAATCCATCGCGGTGGGCTCGCCGCCAAACAGGGTCCTGGCGAGGGCCATGCCCTCGGCGGTGGCCACCGGCGTGAGGTTCATGCGGTTGGTCGCATCGCCGATAGCGTAGATCGAATCCACCGAGCTCTTCGAGTAGGCATCGACCGCCACGGCACCTTCGCCGACGAGCTTCACGCCCGCAGGCTCGAGCCCCATGCCGCGGGTGTTCGGACTCCGGCCGGTTGCCGCGAGCACGAGATCCGCCTGCATGCTTGAGCCGTCAGCGAAGGAAATCTCGAGTGCGCCGTCGGCGCGCTTCTCAATGCGCGCCGGCGCGGCGCCGAAGCGGATAGTCACGTCTTTCTTTTGCATCTCGATCGCGAGGCGCTCGCCGAGCTCGGCGTCGAACCAGCGCAGCAGCCGCTTGCCGCGGTAGGCGAGCGTCGTCTTCACGCCGAGCCCAGCGAAAATCGAGGCGAACTCGGCCGCGATGTAGCCCCCGCCGAGCACCACCGCACGCCGCGGCAGGCGCTCGAGGTAGAACGCGTCGTCCGAGCTGATCGCCAGCTCGCCGCCGGGAATCTCGAGGGAATGGGGGCGCGAGCCAGTGGCCACCAGAACGTACTTTGCCCGATAGGTTTTTCCGTTCACCTCGACCGTGTGCGCGTCCTTCAGCGTCGCGCGGCCGCGCAGGATCTCGACGCCGGCGTTCGCCAGCAGGCGCTCGTAAACGCCATTCAGGCGCGCGATCTCGCGGTCCTTGTTCGCGAGCAGCGTATTCCAGTCGAAGCCGGGCGGCGCGCCCGACCAGCCGAACGAGGTAGCGATCTCGAAATCCTCGCGGAAATGCGCAGCGTAGGCGAACAGCTTCTTCGGTATGCACCCGACGTTGACGCAGGTGCCCCCGAAGCGGCCGGACTCGGCAATGGCGCCGCGGGCGCCGAGGTTCGCGGACATGCGCGCGGCGCGCACGCCGCCGGAGCCGCCGCCGATGGTGAACAGGTCGAAGTCGTAGTGCGCCACGGGTCTGGTGCTCCAAACGGGAGCGCACTTGCGACGCCGGCGCTTGCCGCCACCGGTGGCAAGGCGCTGCGTCCCGCGCTCGTTGCTGTTTCGGCGCGCGGCTCCGCGCGATATCTACTTGAGGTTGGGGAGATTGAGCTCGGCCAGCTCAAGCTGGGCGAGCAGCAGCTTGTGCTCGGGCTTGCCGAGAACCAGCTTCTGGGCGCTCCTCACGCGCTGCTCGAGTTGCGCCCGCGGCATGCCTTCGACGCCGGTGAGCGCGCGAACGAGCTCGGACAGGTTGCTCCTGCCTGCGGCGTTGCGCACCTCGGCGAGCTTTGCCTCGACCGCAGTGCGATCCAGGTTCTTCACCAGCTTGATGGTGTCGTCATGGCTGCTCATGCGGCGTTCCTTGGATTGGAAAATCAGGGGCCGTGGCGTTTGCGGACGATCTTAGCCAGTTGAGTGGCGTTTGGCCAGCCGGAGGCACGCTACTTGATCGCGTAGCATCCCGCGCTCGCGCGTGCTCGCCCCTCCGCG
This sequence comes from Burkholderiales bacterium, assembly GCA_041635755.1. GTDB lineage: Bacteria > Pseudomonadota > Gammaproteobacteria > Burkholderiales > SG8-39 > JBFKUL01. Next base: position 2,599 of record JBFKUL010000265.1, read on the forward strand.
ACGAGCTTGTCGAGATGCGCCCGCAGCGAGCGCGCCGCGACCGGGTGGACTTTCGCCGGCACGTCGTCGTAGACGAGAGGCAACAAGTCCTCGATGGTGGCTTCGCGCGCGCGAGAGAGCGCCTCCTCGACTTTCGCTTCGCGTGCCTGGCGGTGCGCGATCAGCCGTCGTACTTCGTGATGCGGCGCGCCGATCAGATAGCCGTGGCCCGGCGCGAGCACCGCGAGATCCTCCGAGAGCAGCCCCCCGAGCGAGGCCAGGTAAGCGCGCATGTCGCCGTCGGGCGGGTTGATCACCACGGTCGAGCCCTGCATCACATGATCGCCGGTGAACAGCATGCGCGTTTCCTCGAGCAGGTAGCACAGGTGGTTCGAGGCATGCCCCGGAGTATGGATCGCGCGCAGCGTAAAGCCCGGGAACTGCAGCCTCTCGCCGTGCGCGGGCACGCGCTCGGGCGCAAAGCTGCGGTCCTGCCCGTCGTGATTCGGGGCCGGGCGGCCGATGATCTGCGCGCCGGTCGCCGCTCTGAGCGCGGCCGCCGCCGGCGAGTGGTCGCGGTGCGTGTGCGTGCACAGGATCCAGCGGATGCGTTTCTTGCCTTCGGCGACGAGCGCCTCGATGTGCTCCTCGATCGGCGGCCCGGGGTCGATCACCGCGAGCTCGTGCTCGCCGACGAGGTAGCTGTTGGTGCCGGGCCCGGTCATGAAGCCCGGGTTAGGCGCGATGAGCCGCGTCACGAGGCGATCGAGCCGCTTGGGCACGCCGGGAATCAGCTCGTAGCCCGTTTCGCCGGTTTCCTCCGGATCGCTCCAATGGATCTCGAAGTACTGCGGATCGGCACGGCGAAACAGCCTCGGGCCGTCGCGCCCCTGTGCCCAGCACGCGCGGTTGGTCTCGACCTCGAGCGCCATGGCGTGCGAAAGCGCCTCGAGCGGGCGCGGAAAACGCATCAGCTCGGCGAGCGTGTGCTTGGTCGCGAACACGAGCTCCATCTCGCCGCGGCGCTCGCGCTCGAGCGCCTCCGCGGGCCGCACCCAGGCGTTGTGGATCGTCTCCGAATTATCGTGCGAGCCGGCCTGGCCTTGCGGTGCCAGCGCAAGAAAAAAGCGCGTATCGAAGCGTCGCGGCCGTCCGGGCGCGGTGATCCAGTGACCGAAGTAGGCGATATCGCGCGCCGGCACGAGCAGGCGCTCGCGCTCGAGGAACTCGGCGAACGAGAGCTCGCCCGCGTTCATCGGCGCGCGCAGGTGTTCGAGCGCAGCGACCCGCGATTGCTCGACCGGGCGCTCGTTTTCGTCCAGCGCGAGCAGGATGCCGGCCTCCTCGAAGCACTCGCGCACCGCAGCGACCCAGTAGGCGAGGCCGCCCGATTCGATGCCCAGGCGCGCGCTCGCCTGCACATCGGTGAGGCCAATCACCCGCTGCGCGATGCGCGTGTCTGCGTCCGATTCATCCAGCGCGCCACCCGGAAAGACGTACGCGCCACCGAGAAATACGGCGCCGCGCGTACGCTGCAGCATGAACACTTCGCTGCCCGCCGGCGCCTCGCGCAGCAGTACGAGCGTGGCGGCTGGACGCGGATGCGGAGGAGGGCTCATGGGCGGTGACTCAGGCCGAGCGGCCAGCGCGGTCCTTCTCGTTCTGCGCCTTGATCTGCGCGCGCATGCGCTCCCAGTCGGCGTCGCTCA
>JBFKUL010000266.1:0-4257 GCA_041635755.1 Burkholderiales bacterium
CGAAGTGCTCGAGCGTCCCGCCGAACTCGTCGACCAGCCGGCCCATCGCCGCGTGATAGGCGCGCAGCAGGTCGAGCACCTCCTCGGGGTCGGCGCGGTCGGTGAAGGCGGTGAAGCCGCGCAGGTCGAGGAACACCGCGGTGATCTCGCGCCGGTGCGGCTTGAGCATGTCCTCGCCGCCGGCGACGATCGCCTCGGCCACCTGCGGCGAGAAGAACTGCTTCAGCTTGCCCAGGCGCTCAATGGCCTGCACCTGCTCGCTCACGCGGCTCTCGAGCTGCGCATTCCAGTCGCGCAACGCCTCGGCCTGGCGTGCGACTTCGTCCTGCAGCGCCTTGACGCGAATGAGCGAGGCGACGCGCGCGAACAGCTCGCTCCAGTTTACAGGCTTGGACAGAAAATCGTCCGCGCCCGCCTCGATGCCCTTGACGCGCTCGGCCTGCGGCTCAAGCGAGGTCACGAGCACTACCGGCAGCAGCGCGGTCTGCGGGTCGGCACGCAGCGTGCGGCAGACCTGGTAGCCGTCCAGCCCCGGCATCAGGATGTCCAGGATCACGACGTCCGGCTGGCTGCTCTTGATCAACTCGAGCGCCCTTTCGCCGGAGAGCGCCACCTGCACCTGGTAGCCGCGCGCTTCCAGCAACCCCGCCATCAGCTCGGCGTTGGTGCGCTGATCGTCCACCACCAGGATCTTTCCCGGCGCCTTGGCCTTGCCCGCAGCCGCTGCTTGCTGTGCATCGGTAGCGTTCATGGCCGTGGCCGGCACCGGATTCAGAACACGATCACGCCGCGGGCATTCTTGCCCGATTCCAGATCGGCGAAGGCCTGCGGCGCCTCATCGATCTTGTAGCGCCTGGTGATCAGCTCATCCAGCTTCAGGCGCCCGGCCATGTACAGGTGCAGCATCTTCGGGAAATCGATGCGCGGCACGCAGGAACCGAAGTAGCTGCCGGTGAGGGTCTTTTCCTCGAAGGGCAGCGTCATGGTGCGAATCGAAGTCGAGTCGCCGGGCTTCGCCACGCCGACCACCACGGCGAGCCCGCCGCGGCGGATCGCGCGGTAGGCGGCGCCCGCGAGCTCGCCCGAGCCGACGCATTCAAACGCGTAGTCGGGCCCGCCCGCGGTCATCTTCTTGAGCGATTTTCCGAGGTCTTCGTCCTTTTTCGCGAGCAGCGCCTCGGTGGCGCCGAACGTCTTCGCCATCTCGAGCTTCTCGGGCATGGTGTCGATCGCAACGATGCGCTCGGCGCCGGCGATCGCCGCGCCCTGGATCACGTTGAGTCCCACGCCGCCGCAGCCGAACACCGCCACGATCGAGCCCGGCGCGACGCGCGCGGTATTGAACACGGCGCCCACGCCTGTGGTCACTGCGCAGCCCACCAGCGCGGCGCGATCGAGCGGAATCTTCGGGTCGATCTTGACCAGGTTGTCGACGTGCACCGTGGCGTACTCGGCCATCACGCCGCAGCCCGAGAAGATGCTGAGCGGCTTGCCCGCCGCGTCCATGGTGCGCAACGTGCCATCCGGCAGCGTGGTGAGGGCCTTCGCCTGCTCGAGGCACAGTACCGGCCGGCCCATCGAGCAGAAGCGGCACTTGCCGCACATGTAGATGAACGAGGACACGACATGGTCGCCCTCGGCGAACCCGCTCACGCCCTCGCCCACTTCGACCACCTCGCCGGCGGCCTCGTGGCCGAGGACGAGCGGCGGCTGCATCGGAATGGTGCCGTTGGTGGCCGAGAGATCCGAGTGGCACACGCCGCAGGCGGCGAGCTTCACCGTCACCTCGCCGCGCTGCGGCGCATCGACGCTGATCGTCTCCACTACCACGGGCTTGTTCAGTTCGCGGCAGACGACGGCTCGGGCCTTGCGCGACATTGCTCCCCCTTCAATGCTGTTCCATTTTTGAGCGCAGTATAGCTCGGACGGTGAGCTAAAATCGCCGTTTCCCCTCCTTGTAGCGAGCTCCAGCCATGCTGAATCGAGACCAATTCTTCATTGGCGGCCAATGGGTCGCCCCCTCGACGAAAGAAACCATCGACGTGCACAACGCCGGCACCGGCGCGGTGATGGGCAGAGTCCCCGCAGGCGGCGAGAAAGACGCCCAGGCCGCGGTCGCCGCGGCGCATGCGGCGCTCGAGAGCTGGTCGCAGACGCCGGTCGAGAAGCGCTGCGAGTTTCTGCAGAAAGTTTCCGACGGGCTCAAGGCGCGCGCCGACGAGATCGCCAAGACCGTGGCGCAGGAAGTCGGCATGCCGGTCAAGCTCTCCGGCCGCATCCAGGCCGGGCTGCCGATCGCGAACTTCGCCAACTACGCCAAGCTCGCCAAGGAATTCAAGTTCGAAGAGCGCGTCGGCAACTCGCTCGTGGTGCGCGAGCCGGTGGGCGTGGTGGTCGCGATCACGCCGTGGAACTATCCGCTGCACCAGATCGCGCTCAAGGTGGCGCCGGCGCTCGCCGCAGGTTGCACGGTGGTGCTCAAGCCCTCGGAAGTGGCGCCGTTCAATGCGTTCATCCTTGCCGAGGTGATCGAGGCCGCAGGCTTGCCGAAGGGCGTGTTCAACCTCGTCACCGGCTTCGGGCCGCAGGTGGGCGAGGCGCTCGTCAAGCACCCGCAGGTGGACATGATTTCGTTCACCGGCTCGACGCGCGCCGGCAAGCGCATCTCCGAGCTCGCCGCGCAGAGCGTCAAGCGCGTCGCGCTGGAACTCGGCGGCAAGAGCGCGTCGGTGATTCTCGACGATGCCGACCTCGCAGCCGCAGTGAAGGGCACGATCAGCGGCTGCTACCTGAATTCCGGCCAGACCTGCACCGCGCTTACGCGCATGCTGGTACCCGCCGCCAAGCACGACGAAGCGGCGAAGATCGCGGCCGAGATCGCCAGGAGCTTCGCGCCGGGCGATCCGATGTCGGAGTCGACCCGCCTGGGGCCGCTCTCGTCGGCGGCGCAGCTCGAGCGCGTGCGCGGCTATATCAAGAAAGGCGTTGCCGAAGGTGCCGAGCTCGTTGCCGGCGGGCCGGAGATGCCCGAAGGCCTTTCGGGCGGCTACTACGTCAAGCCGACGGTGTTCGCCAAGGTGAAGCCGAGCTCGACCATCGCACAGGAGGAGATCTTCGGTCCGGTGCTTTCGATCATTCCCTACAAGGACGAGGAAGAGGCGGTGAAGATCGCTAACGACTCGCCCTACGGCCTTGCGGGCGCGGTGTGGTCGAAGGACGAGGCGCGTGCGCAGAAGGTCGCACGCCGCATCCGCGCCGGACAGGTCGACGTGAACGGCGGGGCGTTCAACATGAACGCGCCCTTCGGCGGCTTCAAGCAGTCGGGGCACGGACGCGAAGCGGGCGTTTACGGTCTGGAGGAATTTCTCGAGTACAAGTCTCTTCAACTCAAAGGTTAGCGACTCTCGACCGCTGCGCGGCGGAATCGCTTGCGCGCGATGGAGCGGCGCATCGCGCTGCTCATCGCGTGGGGTAATACAGGGGGATGAAAATGGGCGTAAAGCAGTTGCTCGATCTGAAGGGCAAGATCGCGGTGGTCACCGGCGGCTCGCGCGGGCTCGGCCTGCAGATGGCCGAGGCGCTCGGCGAGATGGGCGCGAAGATCGCGATCACCGCGAGGAAGAAAGACGAGCTCGACGAAGCGGTGAAGCACCTCGCCAGGAAAGGTGTCGAGGCGACCGCCTATCCCTGCGACATCGGCAAGCGCGACGCGATCGCGCCGGTGGTCGACGCGATCCTGAAGAAGCACGGCAAGGTCGACATCCTGGTGAACAACGCCGGCGCCACCTGGGGCGCGCCCGCCGAGGACCATCCGATCGAGGCCTGGGACAAGCTGGTGAACGTCAATCTCACCGGCAGCTTCCTGATGGCGCAGCTCATCGCCAAGAAGTCGATGATCCCGAACAAGTGGGGCCGGATCATCAACACCGCGTCGGTCGCGGGCCTCATGGCGAGTGACCCGCGCATGGTGCGCACGGTCGCCTACAACGCCACCAAGCACGGCGTGGTGGGCCTGACGCGCCAGCTCGCCGCCGAATGGGGCGAGCACGGCATCACGGTGAACGCGATCTGTCCGGGGTTCTTTCCCTCGAAGATGACCAAGGCAACCCTAGATACCGCCGGCAAGGCAGTGATGGACGTAACCCCCACGAGGCGTCTGGGCAACGACGAGGACCTGATGGGGCTCGTGGTGCTGCTCGCCTCGGAGGGCTCGCGCCACATCACGGGCCAGGCGATCGCCGTCGACGGCGGCGCGAC
>JBFKUL010000267.1:0-4217 GCA_041635755.1 Burkholderiales bacterium
CCGTTGTAGGGAAACGAATCGAGCGCCACGTCGACACGGTGAAAGAGCGAGTAGTACTCCTCGGGGCCGACGCGGCCGTGCAACGTCAACCGGTCCGCACTCACGCCGCCGTGCTCGAACTGACCGCAGATGCGCTGCCTGGTCACGCCTTCGGGCACGCCGACCAGCACAAAGCGCGACCCAGGCAAGCGCGCCCCGATCGCGGCCCAGGTCTCGATCACATCTGCTCCGAGCTTGGGAAAATTGTTGAACGAGCCGAAGGTGAGAACGCCGGCGGCGGATGCGGGCGCACCACGCACTGCCGGCGCCGAGCGAGGGGGCGAAAAGCACCACATCGATCCCGGAAGGCGCGTCAGCTTCTCCGTGTACCAGCGCTCCGCCTCTCCTGCGGGATCGATGAACGAATCGGTGATTCGGTAATCGATCGCCGCAACACCGCTGGTCGCACCGTAGCCCAAGTAGGTCGCCTGCACCGGAGCCGGCCGTCGGGCGAAGGCGGTGAGCCGCCCGCCTCGCGTATGACCATTCAGATCGACCAGAATGTCGATGCGGTCCTCGCGTACCAGGGCAACTAGCGCCTCATCGTCGAGTCGGTCTGCGTCGCGCCACTCACTTGCCATGGCGCGCAACCGGTGCGTCACCTCATCGTCGTGCCCCGAAACTTGATAGCACGTCACCATGCAGCGCGCGCGATCGTTGTACGCGAGAAGTGGCTCAATAAATGGCGCTGCGGAGGTCCGGCCGAAGTCGGCCGAAACGTATCCGATCCTGAGGCATCGCTCCGGGTCGGGTTCATTTGTGTGGTCGTACCGTGCCATGGAGCGCGGTGCAAAGCGTTCCCCCCAGCGCACATGCTGCTCGCGCAGCGCGCGGCGATCGTGACGCAAGTAAAGCCGATGAAACAACGTCGCGCTCGCCGCACGCGGATCATCCGGCCGCAGCGCAGCGACGCGCTCGTAGCAGGAAATTGCTGCGTCGACGTCCCCGCAGTCGCGATTCACGACCGCTAGCTCCTCGAACAGGCCGGGATGATCCGTCACGTGCTCCACTAGAGCCTCCAAGCACCGGCGCGCGCCATCCATATCGCCCGTCTCGCGCCGTAGCCTGGCCAACTGGTAGCCGACGACCGGATCAATCGTGTTTGCCGCCGCCACCGGGGTCAGCGCGACGAGCGCGTCCCCCGGGCGGTTTGCCTCACGCAGCAGTTGTGCCAAGAGAAGCGCGATCTCTTTGGAGCGCGGCTCGATCTCGAGCGCTCGCTGCAAGTGCTGGAGCGCCGCAGCATGATCACCCAGCTGATGCTTGAGCACGCCAAGCGCGCTGTGCGCCGGGAAGCTATCAGAATCGTGCGACAGAGCACGCAGAAATGCTTCCTCGGCCTGCGCCGTTTGCCCTTTTTTAAGCAATCGTGTCGCCTCGGCGCATGCGGCCCCCGAGGCCTGCGCCCCGGACGGCACGCTGCCGGTCCGCAGGATGTTCGTCATGAGCCTGGCGAGGATCGACACGTGTCGGGCGCTTCCTTCCTAGGCCGCGCGAGCGGGCCGGCCGCCCAGGGCGATCGCCACCTCGTTGACCACGTCGTCCCAGTCGCCCTCGGCGCGCTGCCGGAATAGCCGAACGTCGGGATACCATGGCATGTTCTCGCCCTGCATGAAATACCGCCACGCTGGTGCATGAGGGGTCAAGGTCCAAACCGGACGTCCGAGCGCTCCGGCGAGGTGGACGACGGTCGAGCAGACCGTGATTACCAGATCCAGGCTCGCCATGAGGGCGGCCGTCTCGTCCAAGTCAACAAGCGCCTCGTCCCAGCTGGCTATTTCGATCCCGTGCCGGGCGCGCAGGTTGTCAACGTCCTCGGCATAGTCGCGGTGTTGCAGATTGACCCATCGCACGCCATCCACGCGCAGCATGGGAAGCAGTTTTTCCAGAGGGAGCGAGCGCAATGCACGCCCGGTTTTGTGCAGCCCGCCGCGCCAGGCAAGCCCGATTTTCGGCCCTTTCCCAAGCGCCGCGAGGCGCTCGCGCCAGCGCGACGCCGTTTCAGGATCGGCGCGCAGGTACGCATGTGCTCGAGCGAAATCGACTTCGCGGCGCCGATAGCGCCCGGGCAGCGAGCCGATCGGCACGCAGCAGTCGATCGAACGAAGCGCCGGGTCCCGCGCCTCGTCGAGATCATTCAGGCTGACGACCACTTCGACTTGGGGAAACGAGCGCCGAAACAGCGCGGCGAGCCGCCGGTCACAATGGAGTACGCATTTCGCGCCCGAGCTCGCAAACTCGGCAAGGCAGGAAGCGAACATAATCTCGTCACCCAGACCCTGCTCGCGCTCCACCAGCACCGTGCGGCCCACAACGTCTTCCTGCTCGCATAGCGGCGCCGGAAGCGGCCCCAGTGGAGATACGTTGCTGCGCAGTCTGGCTTCATAGTTCCGCCATCCCTCTTCGAAGCGCCTCAAAGAAAGCTGTGCATGCGCGAGCGCGAGCCGCGCGTCCGCATGCTGGGGATCGAGCGTCAAACCCCGCTCGGCAGCTGCCAAGGCGCGGTCGGAATGCCCCCGCCGCAACCAAAGCGCGCTCAATGCCGCCAGAACGTCGACGTCCTCTGGCGCGGCCGCAGCGGCACGCTCCAGAACCTGATGCGCCTCGTCCAGACGCCCTTCGTCCTGCAGCACCATTCCGAGGTTCAGCCACGCCGTGTGCACCTCCGGCCTAAGCTCGGCGGCGCGGCGCAGCGCCCTCTCGGCCTCGTCGAGAAGCTCTAGATCACGGCACACAAGGCCGAGATTGCAGAACGCCATGTAGTAGTCGGGCCGCAGAAAGGTAGCCCGCAGGAAATGGCGCCGGGCCGCGGCGAGATCGCCGCGGCGCGCGAGCACAAGACCGAAATTGTTCCACGCCTCCGGATGTTCGGGGTTGCGGGCCACCGCATTTTCGAGCGATTCCTCTGCTTTCTCGAAGTTGCCGAGCGTGATCTCGACGAGGCCAAGTTCGTTCCACACGTCTGCATTGTCCGGGTCGAGCTTGTTGGCAAAACGAAAATACACGCGCGCCCAAAGGTAGTCTCCCGAAAGGTAATGGCAGACACCCAGATCGAGCCACGCCTCCGCACGCCGCGGGTCGATCATTAACGCCCGCCGATACGCCTCCATGGCCGCCTCAACTCGGCCACGCCGGCGCAGGATCTCGGCACGGATGACGAGCGCGTCGGCGTTGTCCGGATCCTCGGCAAGGACCGCGCCAATCGTGGCATCCGCTTCATCGAAAGCACGCGTGCCTACCAGGCGGCGCGCCTCGACAATCGCACGCTGCGTCGGTGCCAGGGGCTCCGGCGCTGGTGCAGGACGCGATTTGCCACGCGAGAACAGTTGTGAGAAAAGCGCGCGCAGCATGCCAGGGGTCGTCTGTGCTCGCGCTCCAGCGGCCCGGGCTCAGGACCCGATGCGCTCGTCGACGAGCTGCGCAGGCGCGGTCGGGTTGCGGGACAGAATGCGCGCCTCCCAGACAATTCCAGGATGTCTTGCGGCGGCGGCGCGGAAGATCTCATCCCACCAGAGTCTTGGGCGGATCGTGCAGTGCGCGTTGTCCCCGTTCGGCAGTCGTTTCTGCGCTGGATAGCAGGCGATGGTGGCGAAAACGAACTTGGAGGCGAACGCGAACATCTCGTTCACGATCCACTCAATGTCCTCCTCGGGACAATGCTCCAGGACGTCCGTGCTGATGACCCCGTCGAACTTGCCGGTCGGAAAGTCGCTGTAGGGGGGATAGGCCGGGTCGAAGCAAGTCACCTCGTCTACGCCCCAGCAATCAATCACGCTGTCCCAACGGCCTTCACCGGGGATCTCGATCGGCTTCGGATCGTACTGCTGCCCCTTGCCGCTGCCGTAATCGAGCAACGTCTGGGCGCCCGTGGCATCGATCATGCGTTTGATGCGGGCCACCTGCGGACGCAGGCTACGACCGTCGAAAGTCTGCGCCGCGGGCACGCCCATATGACGCTCGCCGTTAAGGTGCATGTCCCTGTAAGTTGCCACGAGCTCGACGTATCTGGGGCTGGGGTGCTCTCGACTGTAGGTCATCGTCCGGATCCGACTCGCTCCAATGTGAGAAAAGTCACTGCCCAAGTCGCCGCAAAGGCCCCGTCAATAATCGAGGCACGGCACGCGGTTGAATATAATACCAACGATCTTCAGTCATGGCCCCGCGTCGCAGATCGGCCC
>JBFKUL010000268.1:0-4210 GCA_041635755.1 Burkholderiales bacterium
CTGCGATTTTCCGGCTACGAGCATGTGATCGCGGCGGCGATCGCCGGGCACGGCGTCGCGCTCGGACGCAGCCCATTGGTCGATGAGGCGCTCGCCAGCGGCCGGCTGGTGGTGCCGTTCAAGCGCGGCGCGAACAGCGAGCGTGCTTACTGGGTGGTGGTCTCACGGCTCGCAGCAGGCCGCAGCGAGGTCTCGGATTTCGTCGCCTGGCTCAAGCGCGAATCCGCCAAGGACGAGGCGGCCGGAGCGCTCTCGGAGGCAACCGCGGCACCGCCCAAAACGCGTCGCCGCGCACAACCCGGGAAGTAGACGCAGACGAAGTTAGGTCGTCAGCACCAGCTTGCCGATGTGCTTCGAGGACTCCATCAGGCGGTGCGCATCCGCGGCCTGCTCGAGCTTGAACGTCTTGTAGATCACCGGCTTGATCTTGCCGGCCTCGATCAGCGGCCAGACTTTCTCACGCAGGCTCGCTGCGATTTTTCCCTTGAACTCGATCGGCCGCGGGCGCAGCGTCGAGCCGGTGAGCTTGAGGCGCCGGCGCATCACTTCGTTGATGTCGAGTTCGGTCTTGGGGCCGCGCAGAAATGCGATGAACACGAGGCGGCCCTCGTCGGCGAGGCACTTGAGTTCCTTGGGCACGTAATCGCCCGCGACCATGTCGAGGATCACGTCGACGCCCTTGCCGCCGGTGGCGGCCTTGACTTCGGCCTCGAAGTCCTGCGTCCTGTAGTTGATGGCCTTCACCGCGCCGAGCTGGACGCAGGCGGCGCATTTCTCGTCGCTGCCGGCGGTGGCGATGACGCGGTTGCCCATCGCGCTCGCCAGCTGGATTGCCGTGACGCCGATGCCCGATGAGCCGCCGTGCACCAGCAGCATCTCGCCCGGCTGCAGGCCGGCGCGGTCGTAGACGTTCGACCAGACGGTGAAGAACGTTTCCGGCAGGGAAGCCGCTTCGGCCATCGACAGGCCCTTGGGCACGGTTAGCGCCTGCACCTCCGGCACCACGCAGTATTCGGCATAGCCGCCGCCGTGCGCCAGCGCGCAGATCTTGTCGCCCACCTTCCACCGTTTCACCGTCGCGCCGCAGGCGACCACTTCGCCCGCGATCTCGAGCCCCGGCAGGTCGGAGGCGTCGGGGGGTACGGCGTAGTTTCCGGTGCGTTGCAAAACGTCCGGACGATTGACGCCTGCCGCGGCAACTTTCACAAGGATTTCATTGGCTTTGGGTGTGGGCAGCGCCCGCTCAACCGCCTTGAGCACCTCCGGGCCGCCGGGCTTGACGATCTCGACGGCGCGCATCTTTTGCGGCAGGGACATGGCGAACCCGTGATTTTTCTCGCAGGAGTCACGAATCTTATCGCACCGGCGGCTGACGCGCGCGCGGCCGGGACGCTATGATGCCGTTCCCGCCCATGACGCCATCCGCCTTTACCAGAATGTGCGTCATCGCGGGTTGCGTGCTCGCGGGACTGCTCGCATGGCGCGCGGCGCTCGCTGCGCCCGAGCCCGTGCCACTCGCGCCGGAAACGAAGAGCGTGTCGATCGGCCGCTTCACCGAATCGCTCGAGGATCCGACGCGCGCGCTCGGGATCGACGAGGTGCGCCAAGGCTCGCTCACGCGCCAGTTCGTGCGCCTCGACGCCGAGACGCCCAACTTCGGCTACTCAAGCTCGGCGCACTGGCTGCGTTTCAGCGTCGCGAACGCCTCGTCGCAGCGCGCAGACTACCTGCTCGAGGTTCCCTTTCCGAGTCTCGACGAGATCGATCTCTATCGCCCGGTTGCGGGCGCGCGCGGCACCTTGCAGTACGAAGTCGAGCGCGGCGGCGATCTGCGGCCCTTCGCCCAGCGCGTCATCCCGCACCGCAACCATCTCTTTCGTTTGTCGCTCGCGCCCGCGGAGACGGCCACGTTCTACCTGCGCGTCAGCACGAAGAGCGTGGTCACGGTTCCGCTCCAGCTCTGGAGCGAGCCCGCCTTCGTTGCGCACGATCGGCTGAGGCAGCTTGGCTACGGCGCGCTATACGGTGGGGCGCTGGCGCTGTTTCTCTACAACTTGATGCTGTTCCTGTGGCTGCGCGACCGCGCCTATTTCTATTACGTGCTCTACACGGGAACGTTCGGCGTGTACCTCGCGACCTTCGACGGGTTCGCGTTCCAGCATCTGTGGCCCGACAGCGTGTGGTGGGCGAACCATGCGCTCGCGACCGCGCTCAGCCTGACGCTCGCCTTCGGTGTGCTGTTCGCGCGCTCTTTCCTCGGCATGTCGCGCATCGCGCCCGGCGTCGGCGCGCTGTTGGGCGGCATCGCGGCGGCCGCCTTCGTGCTCGCGCTGTGCGCGGCGAGCGGCCTGCTGCTCGGCTACGGCGCCGTGCTGCGGTCGCTTTCGCTGCTCGCGCCGGTGGCCGCGATCGCGACGCTTTGGGTCTCGGTGCGGGAAGCGACGCGGGGCAACCGCCCGGCGATGTTCTTTCTGCTCGCCTGGTTCGCGTTGCTCGTGTTCGTCGTGCTCGGCGCGCTGCGCAACTTTGCGCTGGTGCCGACCCACTTCCTCACGGTCAACGGCCTGCACATCGGCTTCGCGCTCGACATCTTGCTGCTCTCGTTCGCGCTGGGCGACCGCATCAGCGAGATCAAGCGCGGGGCAGAACGCGCGCAGACGGAGACGCTCGACACGCAGCGGGCGCTGCTCGAAGCGACCCGCGCGAGCGAGCGCGAGCTGGAGCATCGCATCGCCGAGCGCACCGCCGAGCTGAACGAGGTCAATGAGCGCCTGCGCGCCGAGGCGCTGGAGCGCGACACCCTCATGGCGCAGTTGCGCGAGCGCGAGGAGCACCTGCGCTTCATGGCGCAGCACGACCCGCTCACGGGACTACCCAACCGGATCTCGATGCAGCAGCGTCTCGCGCTCGCCCTCGAGCTGGGCAAGCGCAACCGGCAGAAGGTTGCGGTGATGGTGGTCGATCTGGACGACTTCAAGCGCATCAACGATACCGACGGACACCCTGCGGGAGATCAGGCGCTGATCGAGGTGGCGATGCGCCTGCGCACCGCCACGCGCGCCTCCGACACGGTCGCGCGTTATGGCGGTGACGAGTTCGTGGTACTGGTGGGCGAGCTCGAGCATGCCGGCGACGCGAGCGCCATCGCCGAGAAGATCGCCGACGTGGTGCGCCTGCCGCTTGCGCTGGAGAGCGGCGTGTGGAACATCGGCTGCTCGATCGGCATCAGCGTCTATCCGGACGACGCGGCCGAAGGCGACACCCTGATCCGGCTCGCCGACAAGGCGATGTACCACTCGAAATCGAAGCCCGAGGCGCGCTTCGCGTTCTACGAGTCGACGTAGCGGGCGCGTTCATCGCGCCGCAGCCGGCACCTCCCTACGCTTCGCGCACCAAGTCGTTAGGCGCGACAACGGCATCTCATTTCCCAGTGTCGACGATCTGCGTTCAGTCTCGCGTGCAACTCAACCGCCAACAGGTCTCTGCTGCTCGAACGTAAGCAGACGCAGTCTTGAAATCAGTCCATCGGCTCATCGTGCTCGCGGCGGTGTCGGTCTCGGCCGGATTCGCTGCTGGAGGTGACGCCCCTCAGGCCGCGACATCGTTGCTTGCCCGGACGGTGGAGGTGCACTGCGAGCCGGCGCTGCCCTTTTTCTGTACGAATATCCACGTTGGATGCAGCGGTCGCACGGAGGTCCGGACTTTCCCATTCACGCTCCGGGTGACCTCCAGCCGCGGTTGGATCGAGTCTGCGCCTGGCGCGCCGGCATTCCAGGAGCTCTATGCGAACGGACGCGTTGAATGGGGAAAGGACTATTCGTACGTCATCCTTCGCCCGCGTCAAAGCGAGGGCTACATCAAATTGCTTGCGAACGGTCAATACAGCGTTAGGCACTATCCGCAGGACATTGGAATCATGTCGTACGGGCAATGCAACCGGCGCTCTCCCGCGGCGCAGGACCATTCCGAAATATGGCCAAGCGAGCCGCCAGGGCAATCGCTCGCGGTGTCGCCGGCGCCTTTGCGCCGCGCCCGGGCGGCTGTACCTCGCTAACGAACGAACTGCCGGCGTCGCTACCGGCTTCCGCGCCGCGCGGCGAGCGCCCTGTCGAGATCGACGTTGCCGCCGGAAAGGATGACGCCGATCTTCAGGCCGCGCGTCGGGTGCTTGGCGCTCAGGCCGCCGTCGAGCAGCGCGCTGGCGCCAAGC
>JBFKUL010000269.1:0-4201 GCA_041635755.1 Burkholderiales bacterium
TGATCTCGAAGAAGATCGGGCCGATCACGGTCTTGGTGAAGATCTGCAGCAGCAGGCCTCCGCCCTTGGTCGGCGCGCCGTCGATCAGGATGGCGTTCTTCTTCAGCCGCGCGAGATCCTCGCCGTGGCCGGGCACGCGCGAATCGGTCTTGGCATAGTAGGTGTCGGGCGTATCAAGGAACTCGACGCCATTCTTCCTGAGCGACTCGACGGTTTTGTAGATGTCGTCGGTGCCGAGCGCAATGTGCTGAATGCCTTCGCCATGATAGGCGTCGAGGTATTCCTGGATCTGGCTCTTATCGTCGGAGGACTCGTTGATCGGAATGCGGATCTTGCCGCAGGGGCTGGTCATGGCCTGGGACTTCAAACCGGTGAGCTTGCCTTCGATGTCGAAATAGCGCAGCTCGCGGAAGCCGAACAGCCGTTCGTAGAACTCGGCCCACTCCTTCATGCGGCCGCGGTGCACGTTGTGCGTCAGATGGTCGATGTAGGTAAGCCCACCGCCCACCGGCGCGCGCGCTTCGCCCTTCCAGAACGCCTCGAAGCCCGGCAGCGGCTTGAAGTCGACGTCGTAGATGGTGTGGCCGAAGTCGTTCTCCGGGTAGCGGTCGACCAGATACACGAGCGAATCGCCGATGCCTTTGATCGCCGGAATGTTGAGCTCGCCCGGGCCGACGCGGCCTTCGACGCCCCAAGCGCCGCGCTCGAGCAGATTGTCGTAGGCGGTGCGCGCGTCCCTCACGCGAAAGGCGATGGCGCACACGCTCGGGCCGTGGCGGCGCGCGAAGTTCTGCGCGAACGAGCGCGGCTCGGCGTTGATGATGAAGTTGACGTCGCCCTGCTTGTAGAGTGTGACGTCCTTGTGGCGGTGCTTGGCGACCGCCTTGAAGCCGAGCGACTCGAAGAGCTTGCCGAGCGCCTTGGGATCGGGCGCGGCGTACTCGACGAACTCGAAGCCGTCGGTGTGCATCGGGTTGTCCCAGAGAGAGGGCATTGCGTTGTCCTCGGTGCGGATGTCGGATGCTCGATTCTACGACCTGCGAGGGGGTCGAGGGCCGTGTGCCGCAGCCGTGGCGAGAAACGAGTTGTTCCCGCTATGCGAAGCGCACCGGCAGTTTGCGAAAGCCCCTGAACCGAATGCGGCGATCGCGCTCGGGCTCGCCGGCGAGCTCGATTCTCCGAAAGCGCGCGAGCAGGCGGGCGAGGGCGATGCGCCCTTCCATGCGCGCGACGTTCATGCCGACGCACACGTGCGCGCCCTGGCCGAAGGCGACGTGGTGGTTGGGCTTGCGGCCGACATCGAAGCGCTCGGGCTCCGGAAACTGCTCCGGGTCGTGGTTCGCCGCGCCGATGCCGATCGTGATCAGCGTGCCATCGGGCAGCGCTTTGCCGCTGAGCGTCATTGGCGCCGTCAGGCGCCGGTTATTGAGCTGGATCGGGCCGTCGATGCGCAGCATCTCCTCGATCGCGCTCGGCACGAGCTTCGGGTCGGCGCGCAGTCGCGCAAGTTCAGCCGGATTGTTCAGCAGCGCCCACAGGCCGTTGCCAAGGAGATTGGTGGTGGTCTCGTGCCCGGCGTTCAGCAGGAAGATGCACTGGTGGTAGAGCTCGGTATCAGTGAGCTGCTCGCCGTCTTTTTCACCCTGGATGAGACGCGTAAGCACGTCGCTTTCGTGGTCGCCCGGTTGCTTACGCCGCGCCGCGATCAGCACCTTGAGGTAATCGATGAACTCGGTCACCGCACGGTTGCCCGCCTCGAACATCTGCGGCGTGAGCTTGGGCTCGAGCCCGGAGAGGATCGCAACCGACCAGCCGCGCAGGGGGCCGCGATCCTCATGCGGGATGTCGAGCAGGTTGCCGATCACCTCGATCGGGATGCCGGCGGCGAAATCGTCGATGAAGTTGACCTCGCCCTTGTGCGCCATCTGCTCGAGCAGCCGATCGACCAGCCGCACCACGTCGCCTTCCATGCGCGCGATCGCCTTCTGATTGACGGCGCCCATGATGATGCGCCGCACGCGCGTATGCAGCGGCGGGTCGTTGAACACGAGGCTCGTCGTGTGGTGCTCGTAGAGCGGCGAGTCGCCGAGCTTGGGTCCGAACTCCTGCTTCTTGTCCGAGCTCGCGTGCGGCGAACGGTAAACGGCGATCGCGTCCTCGTAGCGCGCGAGGAACACGCCGCCGCCTTCCAGCTCGTGCACCGGGTCGTGCTCGCGTAGCAGCCGGTAGTAGCGGTACGGGTCGTCGAAGAAATCCTCGGGTACGCGCGTGAGCTGGAAGCCGCGCGCTGCGGCCACGTCGTCGCTTGCCTGGGGTCTCGCCTTGCTCATTGCAGCACCGATTATGCCCGCGCGCCCTGCGATTTGACCGCCCCGCGCTCGGGACGGACAATTCGCCTCCTTTCGCTTCAAGGTCATCCCCATGCAACGCGTTCCGATGGCGGGCTTCGAGCCCGCGCTGCAAAAACGTCTCGAGGAGCTCTGGGGCAAGCCCGTCAACCTGTACCGTGCGCTCGGCAACCATCCCGGCCTAGTGCGCGCGTGGACCGAATTCGCCAACTCGATTCGCAACGACTCGCGCACGCCGCGCAAGCTGCGCGAGATCATGATTCTGCGTACCGGGCAGCTGCAGCGCTCCGAGTACGAGTGGGCGCAGCACCTCAAGATGGCGCGCAAGGCGGGCGTCACCGAGCCGCAAATCGCCGAGCTCGCGAACTGGCGCAGGTCCAAGCAGTTTGACGACAAGGAGCGCGCCGCGCTCGCGCTCACCGAAGCGGTGGTGGCCTGTAACGTCACCGACGAGGTCTACGCCGAGGTCTCGAAGCACTTCGGCCATCAGGACTACGTCGAGCTGGCGGTGA
Source organism: Burkholderiales bacterium (assembly GCA_041635755.1). Classification (GTDB taxonomy): domain Bacteria; phylum Pseudomonadota; class Gammaproteobacteria; order Burkholderiales; family SG8-39; genus JBFKUL01. The sequence goes on from JBFKUL010000269.1 coordinate 2,861, forward strand.
CCGCCGCCTTCTACTGCATGGTGCCGCGCATGCTCGATGCGATGCGCGTCGAGTTCGACGACGACATTCGCGAATACAGCCCGCGGCTGCCCTGAGCGCGCGCCGAACGCAACCCGCCTGAGCGACCGACATCGTGAACGCCCCGACGCAACGCACTTATCGATATTACGAGTTCGTGATGGCGGCCTTCGTCACGGTTCTGATCTGCTCCAATCTGATCGGTCCGGCGAAGATCGTGCAGATCGACGCACCGCTGCTGGGCACGCTGACTTTCGGCGCGGCGGTGCTGTTCTTCCCGATCTCGTACGTGTTCGGCGACATCCTGACCGAGGTCTACGGTTACGCGCGGGCACGTCGCGTGATCTGGGCCGGGTTCGCGGGGCTGGGCTTTGCCTCGTTCATGGCGGCAGTGGTGGTCGGGTTGCCGCCGGCGCCCTTCTGGCCGCACCAGAGCGCCTACGAGGTGGCCTTTGGCATGACCTGGCGCATCGCCGCAGCGTCGATGTTGGCGTACTTCTGCGGCGAGTTCGTGAACTCGTACGTGCTCGCCAAAATGAAGCTGCTCACCAAGGGGCGGTGGCTCTGGACGCGCACGATCGGTTCGACGATTGCCGGCGAAGGGGTCGATTCGGCGCTCTTTTACCCGCTCGCGTTCTACGGTGCCGGGATCATCCCGGACGACAAGCTGCCGCTCCTGATGCTCTCGCAGTTCATCGCCAAGGTGATGGTCGAGGTGGCGCTCACCCCCGTGACCTACAAGATCGTCGGCTTTCTGAAGCGGGCGGAAAATGAGGACTATTACGATCGGCGCACCGACTTCAACCCTTTCATATTGAAGGCCTAGTGCTTTCACCGTGAGAATGTGCAAAGTCCCTCATTTTCTTACGTTTTTTGGTTGTCCGGGTCGAACGGGCCCTCTATAGTCCGGGGCGTGCAGGCCTTCTCCTCCGCGGTCGAATCCAACCTTTCGCGTGTCCCGGTTCTCGGCGAATTGCTGGTCCGGGCCGGCTGGGTCTCCCGGGCCAAACTCCAGGAGGCGCTTACCAAACAGGCCTCACGCAATCGTCGGATCGGCGAAATCTTGGTCGAGATGGGCCTGCTCGATCAGGACGATCTGCAAGCCGTTCTCGACTTCCAGCAGGATATTCGGCTAAACCGGCACGCGAAATTTGCTGCGCTGCTAGGTAACCGGCTGGGCACCATGCTGCTACGGTCTGCGTCTATCACGCAGGAGCAGCTGGATCGTGCCATGCGGGAGCACGAGACCAAGGGGGGGCTGCTAGGCGAAATTCTTGTTCGCCAGGGCGCGCTTGCGCCTGAAACGCTCAAGAGCGCGCTGAA
>JBFKUL010000270.1:0-4187 GCA_041635755.1 Burkholderiales bacterium
ATTCCGTGCAAACAGGATCACGCCCCCGGTCGCCGGATGCGTCAACCGTGCGCGATCGTCCGCTCTAAGCGCTGTGTCCCGAACGTCGATGACGGCGGGACCGCTTGCCTTGCTCACCCGTCGCACTCCAATATGACCGTGGCGCATGCCATGTCGCGCTGATCCGACAGCGAGAGGTGGCTACGGCGGATGCCGCGCGACACGAGCAGGCTGGCAAGCGCGGCGGAATACTCCAATTGAGGCTTCCCAGAACGCAGATTGACCACCCAAACTCCATGCCAATTCGCGGGCGCGACGATGCCCGTACCCAGCGCCTTCGTAAATGCCTCCTTTGCCGCAAAACGCTTGGCGAGATATGCGACAGGCTGGCGGTGCGCACGAAACCGCTGGAGTTCTGACTCGCAGAGGATTCGGAACGCAAAGCGCTCTCCGAACCGAGCCAGTGCGCGCTCCACGCGTGCGATCTCGATGATATCGGTGCCGACTCCGTAGATCACCGGCTCGCCGCGTGTGCTGCGTCCACGATCAAACGCTTCATTTCACGCACCGCCTCTCGCATGCCGACGAACAGGGAGCGGCTCACGATCGCATGTCCGATATGCAGTTCTCGTACTCCGGCCAGACGCGCGACCGGCTCGACGTTGAAGTAGTTGAGCGCGTGTCCGGCATTGAAGCGCATGCCGTTGGCCCGGATCGCCTCCCCCGCCTGCCGCAGGCGCTCGAGCTCCGCGATCACCGATGGACTTTCCGCGTCGCGGCCCTTCGAGTGAAATGCATGAGCGTAAGGCCCTGTATGGACCTCGCAAACCGAAGCGCCAGCGCGGGCAGCCGCCGCCACCTGTCGCTCCTCGGCGTCGATAAACATCGAGACAACGATCCCTGCCCCCGCTAGACGCGCCACCACGTCCTTGAGCTTGCTTTCCTGGGACGCAACGTCGAGTCCGCCTTCCGTCGTGATCTCGTGACGTCCTTCGGGTACGAGCATCGCCATTTCCGGCCGAATGCGACAGGCAATCGATACCATTTCTGCCGTTGCCGCCATCTCCAGGTTCAGCCGGATGTGCGTGAGCTCGCGCAACCGTCGCACATCTTCGTCCTGGATATGACGCCGATCCTCTCGCAGGTGAACCGTAATTCCATCGGCGCCACCCAGGTGCGCCTCCACCGCCGCCCAGACCGGGTCCGGTTCGTAGGTCCGGCGCGCCTGGCGCACCGTCGCAACGTGATCCACATTCACGCCGAGTTCGATCATAGTTCCTGCAGCTCGAGCAAAACAGCGCGCGTGTGCAGCGTCTGCCCTCCAAGCCGTTGCGAAATCAGGGTTCTCATCAGCGTACGAGCTTCGTCCCTTGTCTCCGGCCTTGTGTAATTGTCATGCAGCACGTCGAGCAGCGTCCGGCCGCTGACCGTCATTTCGATGTTCGCGGTCCCGTTGACCGCGACCGGACCTAGATCCCCCTCGTAAACATAGCGCCGCGCGGGATCGATCGCCGCGCCGCTCGCCGCATCCCGATCGAGCACAAGAGCATACCCGAGTTCCGAAAGCAGTCTGCGCTCGAAAGCTCGCAGCACCGGCGCGTGGGATTCGCCACGCGAGAGGCGTTCCAGACTCGCCGAATACGCGTCGAACAACAGCTCGTGCTCATCGTCTCGAGGCAGCATGCGCAGCAACAGCTCGTTCAGATAGAAGCCGCACATCAGACCTACGCCCTCCAGCGCGCGCATGCCGCCTGACCATTCCGCGCTGACGAGCGTACCGAGTTCGGCCGAAGCACTCCAGCTAAGCCGCAGCGGGTGGAACGCAAGGAGCGTTCCCCGGAGGCTCGAGCGTGGACGCCGCGCGCCGCGCGCCAGAAGGGCTACACGGCCAAAGCGGCGCGTGAACCCTTCGACGATCAGGCTTGTCTCCTTGTACGGATACGTATGCAGGACGTAGCTCGGTTCCTGCTCCGCGCGACGCCGCGTTACCATGTTTGCCCCACCTTCCCTAATCCTGGAAATCGAGCGCGCATTCTGCAACGTGCTTGCGCCACATCGGCGACATACGGACGCTTACGCATAGCCTAGCTGGCGCAACACGCGCACGTCGTCCGTCCATCCGCGTTTTACCTTGACCCAGACGCCGAGATAAACCTTGCCACCGAACAGTCGTTCCATGTCCTTGCGCGCTGCAGTCGCCATGCGCTTGAGCTGCGCCCCTTTCTCTCCCAACAGGATCGGCTTCTGGCTTTCTCGTTCGACAAGGATGGTCGCCTCGATCCTGCGCAAGGCGCCCTCCAACTTAAAGCTGTCGACGACCACCTCGCAACGGTAAGGCAGCTCCTGACCGAGCAAGCGGAAGATCTTCTCCCGCAATAGCTCGGCAGCAAAAAATCGCTCATCCCGGTCGGTAAGCTGGTCGCGCGGGAAAAGCGCGGGCCCTGAAGGCAGCGCTTCGCGCAGCACCTTGAGCAGCGCGGACAGGTTTTCTCCGGTTTGAGCGCTGACTGGAACGATGGCGACGAAATCCCGCGTACCTGCCACCCGTTCAAGAAAGCGTATCAGTGCAGCAGGTTCCCTGACACGGTCCACTTTGTTCACGACGGCCACAGTTCGCTGCGCCGACGGGATCAGCTCAAGCACTGACCGGTCCTCTTCCACCAGACGCGTCGCCTCGAGCATGAACAGGACGACGTCCGCGTCGCGCGCCGCTTCCCCCGCCCGTCGATTGAGGGTCCGGTGCAGTACATCGCGGTGCCGTCTCTGATAGCCCGGCGAATCGATGAAGACGTACTGGGTATCATCCGTGGTCAGAATGCCCTTCACCAAATGGCGCGTGGTCTGCGCCTTGGGGGAGACGATCGCGAGCTTCTGGCCGACCAGGGCGTTGAGCAGGCTGGATTTTCCGGTGTTAGGCCGCCCCGCGATCGCGACCGTGCCGCAGCGGTACTCTGTCATCGATCGAGCTTGCCGAGCATGATTTCTGCCGCCTGCTGCTCGGCACGCTGCCGTGAGCTGCCGCTACCCGTCGCGTTCAGGCCAAGGCCGGCGACGACGCACTCGACCTCAAAGCTCTGACGGTGTGCGGCACCGCGAATCGCGACTATCCGGTACTCGGGGCGCTCACGATGCTCCCCTTGCAGCAGCTCCTGCAAACGCGTCTTCGCGTCCTTGGTGGGCCCCTGCGGGTCCAGTCTTGCCAGCGCATCAGCGTAAGCGTCCAAGATTGCCTTGCGGACGGCGTCGTATCCGCCGTCTAGAAACACCGCCCCGAAAAGCGCCTCAAGGGCATCCGACAGGATCGACGGGCGCACATCTTCGCCACTCGATCGCTCGCTGTCGCCGAGGCGCAGGAATTGCTGCAGCTTGAGCACCACCGCAACGTCATGCAATGAATCCTCGCGCACCAGATTTGCGCGCAATCGAGTTAGCTTGCCTTCGCTGAGCTGCGGAAAGCGCCTATAGAGCTCCTCGGCGATGACACAGCCGAGTACGCCGTCGCCGAGAAACTCAAGGCGTTCGTTGTTGGGGGTGCCGTAGCTGCGGTGGGTCAGCGCCTGTTCCAGCAGCGCTGCGTTGCGAAACCGATAACCTAGCCGCTTCTCTACAAGGGGGGACCTTGCCAAGGGCTCGCTACCGATCGCTTGAACTCGCTTCAAAGTCGATGCAGATGGCAATATTGGCGAACAAGTGCACTTCCTTGCGGTAGCCGAACCTAATCACCACACCGGCGCCGTCCTTGGTGACTTCGATATCGTTTGCGGTAACGGCAGTGATATCGTCGATGGTCGCCCGTGCGTCGTACGCCTTGCGTATGTCGGACACGCTCGCGCCCTGCTTTTCCTGCGCGACGGCGGCGATCGCCTTCTTCGCTGTGAAGTACTCGATGTAGGCCGGCGCCAGCTTGAAGCCCAGCAGCGCAACGAAAATGATGACGAAGGAAACGACCAGCAGTCCGCTGAGCGTGACGCCATACTGCCTGTTACGCATACTCCCTCCCTGCCCGCGGTTCATCGAAACGAGCCGAAGCGGCCAAATTCACCGAGATTAAGCCAGATGAAAAAAGCTTTGCCGACAATGTTCTCATCTGGCACGAAGCCCCACACTCTGCTGTCGCTCGAGCTATCCCGGTTGTCTCCCATCGCAAAGTAATGGCCGGGCGGCACGGTGCACCCCAGGCCGCCGCTATTGTAGTTGCAATTCGAGGC
>JBFKUL010000271.1:0-4161 GCA_041635755.1 Burkholderiales bacterium
ACACTCGCAGCTTGAGCTCCGGGTTGCCCTCCTCCTCGATCAACTGCTTGACCTTGCCCGCCGCGTTATCGGTGAAAACAAGCGGTGCCGGCATCTCAGTTACTGCGTTCATCGTTCAGACTCCAGAAGATCTAACCTTGCGATTTTCCTGCTCGCGTTCCCACAAAGTCAAAGTGGCTATTGGCTGCCCGAGGCAAGCTTCAACTCGACCGGCTTGACCTCCGCGTTGCCATAGTGCACCAAGCGGCCTTCGACGACCGCGCCCTGCTGCATCTCGATATTCTTGTAGTGCACGTCCCCTTTGACCCGCGACCCCGCCTGCAGTTCAAGCGACTCCGTGGCGTGCACCGGGCCATTGATGGTGCCGTTGACCACCACGTGCGCCGCCTGCACCTCGCCATCGATGCGCGCCTGCTGCGAAACCACCAGCGTGCCCGGCTGGTCGGGCAGCGCGGCGACGTTTCCACGCACCAAGCCATCGACTCGCAGGCCACCGCTGAAAAACACGTTGCCTTCGATGCGCGTGGTATCCCCGATCAGGCTGTCGATCCGGTTCTGCGGCTTGCTCGTCTTGCCAAACATCGTCGTTCTCCTGTCAACCGAGGGTTACGGACTGCGTGGCGCGCGGCTGATTGCCGCCCGCCTCGTAGACCCGCACCTGGACGCTCTCCACCTTCGCATTCGGACCTACCCTAAACGTCCCTTCGACGCGTCGGAAGTTCTTGAATGCAAACCGAAAGGCGGCAGCGCTGGCGTCCCCCTGCTCGGGTACGGTGATCATAGCACTCTTGCCCTCGTCAGTCAGGCTGACCACCAGCTCCAGCCGACCCTGGAACTCGCGCTCGCGCTTGGACCCGGAGGCAAGCAACAGGATCCGGTAACGGTACTCGCCGGGCAGCGCATCGGGCTCGACCTTGAAGCGCTTGATCGCCAGGCCCTGCGCATCGCGCGCATCCGAGGACAGCATGCTCTCGAATATCGCCAGCTCTTCGCGCAGCCGGGCGTTGTCCTGCTCGAGACCGCGAATCTGCTGCGCCAGGCGTTGCTGCGCAGTGCGCTCGATCGACACGCGGCTATCTGCCGCGTTTGCTACAGCCCGCAGCTTGGCGAGCTCGCTCCGCGCCGCGCTGAGTTCCTGCTGCGTGCTGGCGAGTTCCCGTCCGACTTCGCTGCGATCGAATCCGGCAAAGCGGCCTCCTGCATCGTACATCCAGGCGGCCACGGCACCGGCGACGCCCAGCACCAGCACGAGACCGAGCCAGCGCCAATACCACGCCACCTCGGTGCGCACCGATACACGCCGTGCGGCGATGCCGAAACGCTTGCGCAACTTCCAGAGCTTCCCCGGCATCAGGGGACGACCGGCGCCTGCTCGAGGCCCATGGCTTCGGGGAAGCCAAACATCAGGTTCATGTTCTGCACCGCCTGTCCCGAGGCGCCCTTGACGAGATTGTCGATCACCGAAAGCACGACGACCGTGTCAGCGCGCTCGCGGCCCTCGCGCGGCCGGTGCACGGCGATGCGGCAGACGTTCGCGGCACGCACCGAGCGCGTATCCGGATGGCTGCCCGCGGGCAGCACATCGATGAACGGCTCGTTCGCGAAGCGCTTCTCGTAGAGTGCCTGGAAGTCGATCTCCTTGGCGATCCGGCCATAGAGCGTCGCATGGATGCCGCGAATAAGGGGCGTCAAGTGCGCAGTGAACACCAGCCCGATCTCGCGCCCGGCGACCTGCGCCAGCCCCTGCCGGATCTCGGGCCAGTGGCGATGACCGGGCACACCATACGCGGCGAAGTTGTCGGACGCCTCGGAGAACGAAAGATTGAGCTCTGCCTTGCGCCCCGCCCCGCTCACGCCCGATTTCGCGTCGGCGATCAGATGGTCAAGATCGACCGCTCCGGCCTCAACGAGCGGCAGAAAACCGAGCTGCGTCGCAGTCGGATAGCAGCCAGGGTTTGCGACCAGCCGCGCCTTGCGAATTTGCTCGCGATTGACCTCGCACAAGCCGTATACCGCCTCGCGCACAAGCTCGGGCGCGGCGTGCTTCAACTTGTACCAGCGCTCCCATTCCGCAACATCGCGGATGCGGAAGTCCGCCGAAAGATCCACCACGCGCACGCCGGCGTCGAGCAGCGCACGTGCCTCGCCCATCGCGACGCCGCTCGGCGTGGCAAAGAACACCACGTCGCAGGCGCCGAGCGCACGGGGGTCGGGCTCGCTGAACGCGAGCGCCATTCTGCCGCGCAAGCTCGGAAACATCGTCGCGACCGGCGTGCCGGCGTCCTTGCGCGAGGTGATGACCTTGAGCTCGACGCGCGGGTGCTGCACCAGCAGGCGCAGCAACTCCACGCCCGTGTAACCCGTTCCGCCTACGATGCCTGCCTTGATCATGTCGCGTGTCCCGATTCTTGCCGAGCTGCATTCGGCAGCTCGCCGGCCCAGAGACGAAAAAGCCGCCCGTGGGCGGCTTTTGTCCGACGCTGCAGCCGGGGAGGCCCCGGCTCGCTCAGCGCTTGGAGTACTGCTTGCGCCGCCTGGCCTTGTGCAAACCGACCTTCTTTCGCTCGACCTCGCGCGCGTCGCGCGTCACGAGTCCGGCGGCGCTAAGCGTCGGCTTGAGCTCCGCATCATACTCGATGAGGGCGCGCGAGATGCCGTGCCGCACCGCGCCGGCCTGACCATTCTCGCCGCCGCCGTAGACGTTGACCTTGATGTCGAAGGTGCTGATGTTCTTGGTCAGCTCGAGCGGCTGGCGCACGATCATGCGGCCCGTCTCGCGCGCGAAGAACTCGTCGACCGGCTTGCCGTTGACCACGAACTGCCCTTTGCCGGGCTTCAGAAACACGCGCGCGACCGCGCTCTTGCGACGCCCTGTGCCGTAATAGTAGTCACCGACCATATCGTTCCTCAGAGTTCCAGGGCCTTGGGCTGCTGCGCGGCATGCGGATGCGTGCCGTCAGCATAGACCTTGAGTTTGCGCAGCATCGCCGAACCGAGCGGGCCCTTGGGCAGCATGCCCTTGACCGCCTTTTGCAGCACGCGCTCGGGAAACTTCACGATCAGCTTGCTGAAATCGGTCTCGCGAATTCCGCCCGGGTAGCCGGTATGACGATAATATTTCTTGTCCTGCGCCTTCTTGCCGGTGACGCGCACCTTGGACGCATTGACCACGACGATAAAATCGCCCGTGTCCACATGCGGCGTATATTCCGGCTTGTGCTTGCCGCGCAGGCGCTTCGCAATCTGGGTTGCAAGTCGCCCCAGCACCTTGCCTTGCGCATCGACCACATACCAGCCGTGTTCGATCTCGCCCGCCTTCGCTGAGTAACTCTTCATGATGCCGCTGCTCGAGAAAAGGGGCGGATTTTATTGGACATCTGCTGCTCAGTCAAAGAATTACGAGGGCACAAAAAAAAGCGCAACCCTGTTGGGTTGCGCTGAATCCACCAAAGGAGGAGGGTGGAGGAGACAAACCATCGACGCTTCTCTCGAAGCATCCAAAGTCGATCGAATTATGCAATCCTGTATGTTGCGTCGCAAAATCAAATTTCTTATTGATATATTAGTTCTATGAATGTTTCGCTGCAGCAACGCAACAATTTGATTGTAATTTGAATTTATTCACACTTTCCTTACCCTTGCGAGTCGCCCTGGCGATCATCTTGACATCGGGTAAGGGGAATTTTGCTGCATAGCACAAAGCACTGATTATTAAGGACTCGCGATGGATTGCACCGTGCGCTGGACCGACGGCATGACGTTTCTGGCCGAGACCGGCAGCCATCATGTTGTCGTTATGGACGGCGCGCCAGACGGCGGCGGTCGCAACCTCGCGCCGCGGCCCATGGAAATGGTGCTCGTCGGAACAGGCGGTTGCACCGCCTACGACGTCGTGCTGATCCTAAAAAAGGGGCGCCACGCCGTCACCGGCTGCGAGGTCAGGGTTTCGGCCGAGCGTGCGCCGAGCGACCCGAAGGTATTCACGCGCATCCATATGCAGTTCACGGTGCGGGGGAAGGGACTGCGCCGCGAGGTCGTCGAGCGCGCGATCCACCTGTCGCACGAGAAGTACTGCTCGGCGTCGATCATGCTCGCCAAGACCGCCGACATTACGCACGCGTTCGAGATCGTCGAGGATTGAGCCGAGACGCGCCGTCGCAC
>JBFKUL010000272.1:0-4161 GCA_041635755.1 Burkholderiales bacterium
CATGATGCCGCCGGTGGCGGCGACGTCGGCCACCGCGGAGCCGGAGATCTCGGCGAAGAACATCGACACGCCGATGTCCACCATCGCCAGGCCGCCGCGGAACGAGCCGAACAGCGCGGCGGCGAACTCGATCAGGCGCCGCGAGATGCCGCCCGCATTCATGATGCCGCCGGCCAGGATGAACAGCGGCACTGCGAGCAGCGGGAAGCTGCGCGTGCCCTCGTACATCGTGATGGCGACATTGAGCAGGTTCTCGGTGCCGTGCAGCGCCACCGTGCCGGCGAGCGCGACGATGCCGATCGCAGCGGCAATCGGCACGTTCAGCAGCACCAGCGCGATGAGTCCCAGCAGAATGAGCAGCGTCGCCATGGCTCAGACGCTCTCCTTCACAACGTTGCCGCCGAGGCGGATGACCGCCCACTCGTCGCGCACCGACAGGAGCTGGCAGAGGATGAACATGGCGGCGCCGAGCGGCATCACCGATTGGGTAACTTGCACCGACACCCAGGGCAGGCTGATCAGCCCGTCGCCCTTGAGCAGTACGACGACCTCGGCGCCGGTCCAGGCGACCACCGCGAAAAAGCCGATGACCAGTGCCTCGGAGACCACGAACAGTACCCGCCGGGGCGCGATCGGCAGGCGCATCAGCAGCTCGGGCGAGCCGAGGTGGCCGCGCTTCAGCATTGCGAAGGCGGCGCCGTAGTAGGTGAGCCAGGCGAGCAGCACCGTCGCCACCTCGTCGTACCAGGTGAGCGATGCGCCGAGCTGCCGGTAGGCCACCGCCACCAGTACGAGCGCGGTGAGCGTGACGATCAGCGCGACGCAGAACGCGCCGAGCAGCGTCTCGACCAGCCGCCGAAAGGTCTTCATGCGCGGCTGCGCGTCACGAGCGGGGGTCGCGCGCCCGCACCGCCCGCGGCGCGCGCGCCGCGGGCCGGCTCAGTCCGGCGGAGCATTCAGCAGCCGGACGCGGCGAGCGCGAGCGCGCGGTTGATCAGCTCGCGACCGCCCGGGACCTCCTTGGCGAAAAGCTCGTACACCGGATCGCTCGCCTTGACGAAGGCTTCGCGGTCGGCGACGTTGAATTGCATGCCGGCGGCGAGCAGCGCTTTCTTGGTGTCCTCCTCCTCCTTGCCGGCGATGTCGTAGGTCCAGGGCTGCACTTCCTTCGCGGCCTGCAGGATCGCCGCGCGCACCTCTTCGGGCCAGGTGTTCCAGCGCCTCAGGCTCGCGCTCGGGAAACTCGGCGTGTAGACGTGGCTCGTTTCCGAAAGGAACTTCTGCACTTCCTGGAACTTGCCGGCGAGGATGTTGGTGTAGGGGTTCTCCTGCCCGTCGAGCACGCCGGTGCGCAGGGCGACGAACACCTCCGAGAACGCCATCGGCGTGGGATTGGCGCCGTAGGTCTGGAACATGCGCACGCGCCACACGCCTTGGGGCACGCGCAGCTTGACGCCTTTCAGGTCCTCCGGCTTCACGATCGGACGCACGTTGTTGGTGATATGGCGCACGCCGTTTTCCCAGATGCCCAGCAGCCGGTAGCCCTGCTTTTCGTACTTCGCCGCGAGCTCGGGCCAGATGATCTTCTCGCCGATGCACGCCATGTGCTTGCGATCCTTGACCAGGTACGGAAGGTCGAACAGGCCGAACTCGGGCACCACGCTGGAGGTGGCGGTCGAGGGCTGCGACATGTCGAGGGTGCCGATCTTGAGCTTCTGCAGCATCTCGGCGTCGCTGCCGAGCTGGCCGGAGTGGAACACCTCGATCTTCGCCTTGCCCCCGAGGCGCGCGTTGACGCGCTTGGCGAACTCCTGCGACGAAATTTCCTGCACGTTTCCGGGCGGTGACGTCGTCCCGTATTTGATTTCAAGGGCGTGAACGTGCGGTGCTGCCACGACAAGCGCCAGGGCTCCCGCCCTGAACGCGGAGCTGCGTTTCATGATCGTCCCCTCCTCCTGTTTGGATCGGAACCGATCATAGCGTTTTTGCCGCGCCAAAAGCCACGACCTCGAGAACGCCTGGACGAGGCGCTCGGGCGAACGCGGGCCCGGCCCGAGGCACCACGGGCGGCGGCGACCTTCGGCGCCCGCCGCCACGCCGGGGCCGCGCTCCGCGGACGCTCACGTCGACGGGCGGCGCCCTAGCGTTTGGTGATCACCACCTCGAGATACTCGCTGGGCACCACCAGCGACGCCGAGCCCGCGATGTTCATCTGCTCGAGCAGCGCCGTGATGTCGCGCTCGAGCGCCTGCTGGCCTTTCGCATCGAGCGCGCCGAAAGCCTTGTGCGTCGGCCCGTAGAAATCGCGGAACACCTGCACCCAATGCGCCGCCGAGCGGTAGCGGAAATTGAAGCTGCGCCGCGCGCAGCGGATCTGCGCTTGTGCGCCGAACAGCTGAGCGAGGTGCGCTTCCGTACCCCACAGCGCCGGCGACTTCAGCCCGGCCGGGGGCGCCACGTGCGCGCCGATAACCTTGAACAGCCGCCCGATGAAGCCCTCCGGCGTCCAGTTCGCCAGGCCGATGCGACCGCCCTGGCGCAGCACACGAAGCATTTCGCCGGCCGTGCGGTCGTGCTCGGGCGTGAACATCGCGCCGAAGGTGGATAGCACGACATCGAAGCTGCCGTCGTCGAAGGGCAACGCCTCGGCGTCGGCCACCTGGAACTGCACCGTCAGACCTTCCGCGCTGGCGCGCTCGCGCCCCTTGTCGAGCAACGCCGGCACGTAGTCGGTCGAGGTCACCTGCGCGAAGCGGCGCGCCGCGGCAAGCGTGGCGTTGCCGTTGCCCGCGGCCACGTCCAGCACGCGCTCGTCGGCGCGCACGTCGACCGCTTCGGCAAGCGATTCGCCGACGATCTGCAGGGTCGTGCCGATCACGGCGAAATCGCCGCTGGACCAGGTGGCCTGCTGTCGCGCCTTGATGGCGGCGAAGTCGGGCGTGGATGGACGGGATTCAAGAACAGTGCTCATGAGATGCTCCTGTAAGAAGATGGACCTGCTGGGATAACTGCATGATGGGCGCGAGCGCCAAGCCGATTCGCTCCATTTGCGCGACGCTCGCTCGCCATTCCGTTTGCCGGCGAAGAACGCCTAGAGCGTCGGCGCGGGCCTACGCCGCAATCCCGCGACCAGCGCTGTCCACGCCTGGAGGATGTGCCCGACGAGCCGAGGTTCAGGTCGGTACACCGTCGCGCCGAACGGCGTGCCGCGGGCCAGGATGTCGATCTGCCGCGCATAGCGCTCGGCGCGCGGCGCCGCGAGCGACACCACGCTCGGCTGAAGGGCCTGCACCAGGGTATGGCCCTGCCGATCGACGCCAAAGGACACGCCGGCGCAGATCGTTCGGTCGCGCCGGTCGCGCTCCTGAGTGATCCAGACACAACCCTGGTTGACGAGGACCTGCACGTCGCGTCCGTCGACAATGCGCAGCACGTTGCCGCGCGCGAGGTGAAGATCCCGCTGCACCAGGATTTCGTTGTTGCCCATGTTCGCCTCCACATTCAGCTGCGTGCCGCACCATGCGGCCTCGCGATGCGGTCGCATGATGCGAAATGCGGAGGCCTGCCACTTGCCCGCCGCGCCGAATGTTTTGCGCTTCGCGCCGCGCGCTGCACGGGACTTGCCCCAGGCGCCGCGCGAGTTGCCCGGGACACCGGCGCGCCGCTGCGGAACCGGCCTCCCTTTTGGGCAGCGCTTGCTTTAGGATCGCGGTTCTGTCCGGCCTTGACCCGATGAGCGAACGAACAGCGTCGAAGCAAGCAGGCAGCGTTTCCGGGCGGCGCGCTCGCGCCTGAGGCCGTGGACGCACTGTCCGAAGTTCTGCGGGTGCTGCGGCTGCAAAGCGGGATCTTTCTCGATGCGGAGTTCAGCGCACCCTGGTGCATCGATTCGGCGCCCGGCGTCAATGATGTGCGCGACATCCTGCCCGGCGCCGAGCAGCTCTCGATGTATCACCTGCTCACCGAGGGACGTTGCCGGGCAAAGCTGCCGGAGCACGGCGAGGTCCTCGAGCTGCAGGCGGGCGACCTGATCCTGTTTCCCCAAGGTGACGGGCATCTGCTTGGGAGCGATCTGCAGCTCGCACCGGTCCAGGCGGACGCGCTGGTACAACGCAGTGCCGACGGCGCGCTGCCGCGCGTTCGGCACGGGGGCGGTGGCGA
>JBFKUL010000273.1:0-4139 GCA_041635755.1 Burkholderiales bacterium
CATGTTGCCGTCATGTTGTGCGCGCGTCCAGGCATTGGTGAAGTCCCGTCCTCCAGTCAGGCAAACCGACGCGGCACTCCGTGCGCATGCGGCGGCAATCAAGTTTGGAGTTTGCAGGCCGTCGGACCGAGGTAGAGTATTCCGATGTCGAAATTGGCACGACGGAGGTTGGCAAGCCTATCGCACTGATAATCGCCGACGCGAAACCATACCACGAGGTCGCGCCCTCGGCGGCCAGATGGTAAGTGCCCAGTAATCTTGAAGGCACGACACCCGTTCTTGCAAGCAAGACAGACGTTGCTTCCGCGACGTGACGCGCCCAGGTCGGCGCTCCGAACTGATCGTCCACGACCCGCAACTCCGGGAGATCGTCCGCAAGCTTGAGAATCTGCGTCAGGAAGTTCTTGCCGCGCGCGGAATACACCCAGCTTGTCCGCAGGATAAGATGCAATTCGTGGCAGTCCCGGATTGCGCTTTCACCGACCAGCTTCGTACGCCCATACTCGTTGATTGCATTCGTCACGTCGTCCTCTTGATACGGGCGATTGAGCGTTCCGTCGAACACGTAATCGGTAGAGTAGTGCACCAGAAGCGCGCCTAAGCGCTTTGCCTCCTCGGCAAGTACTCGTGGTGCAGTACCGTTAATCCGCATCGCCAAGGCGGGTTCAGACTCCGCCTTTTCGACCGCCGTATAGGCGCCTGCGTTTACAATCACTTGCGGCTTCACCTCGCGCACCACGCGCCGGATGACACCGGGGTCGGCGAGATCGAGGGCCACACGGTCGGTGGCAATCACCTCGCCAAGAGGGGCAAGCGTCCGCTCGAGCTCCCAGCCAAGCTGGCCGTTCTTGCCCGTAAGCAGGACCTTCACTCGTAGGTCTCGGCGTGCGCGAGCGGCGCGCCACGTTGGTCTTTCTCGGTCAGAACAGGTTCCCCCGCCAATGGCCACGCGATGGCAAGCATCGGATCGTTCCAGCGCATCGTCCGCTCGTGCTCCGGCGAGTAGTAGTCGGTAGCCTTGTACAGCACCTCAGCAAACTCCGATGTCACCAGGAATCCGTGCGCGAACCCAGGCGGTATCCAGGTGAGCCGCTTCGATTCTCCGCTAAGGGTGACGCCGGTCCACTTGCCGAACGTCTCGGAGCTTCGACGCAGGTCCACGGCGACGTCCCAGATTTCACCCGCTATGACGCGAACGAGCTTTCCCTGCGGCTGGTGAACCTGGTAGTGCAGCCCTCGCAGCACGTTCCTCAGCGAGCGTGAGTGATTGTCCTGCACGAACTCGACATCGATTCCCGTGGCTTCAGCGAAGGTGCGGTGGTTGTAGCTTTCGAAGAAGTAACCACGCGCATCCGAGATCACTTTCGGCTCAAGCAGCAGGACCTCGCCCAGCTCCCGACTGATCACCCTCACCAGGTCGCCTTCTCAGACAGGATGCGCAACAAGTATTCTCCATAGCCGTTTTTTGCAAGCGGCCTCGCCAGAGCCTCAAGCTGCTCGGCATCGATGAAACCCTTGCGGAAGGCAATCTCCTCTATGCACGCGATCTTGAGCCCCTGCCGTCGCTCAATCGTCTCGATAAAGGTAGAGGCCTCAAGCAGACTCTCGTGCGTGCCGGTATCGAGCCAGGCCATACCGCGGCCCATTGGCCTCGCGTCGAGCTCCCCGCGATCCAAGTATGCGCGGTTCACGTCGGTAATTTCGAGCTCACCGCGCCCTGAAGGTCTAAGCTTCGAGGTGATGTCGACGACGCGATTGTCATAAAAGTAGAGACCGACCACGGCGTAGCGCGACTTCGGTTGCTTCGGCTTCTCCTCGATGCTCACCGCCTTGCCCTTCGCGTCAAACTCGACTACCCCGTAGCGCTCAGGATCCTTTACCGGGTAGGCGAAAACCGTAGCACCACTCTCTCGCTTCGCTGCCCTCTGCAGCAGTCCCGACAGTTCGTTGCCGTAGAAGATATTGTCGCCCAGCACCAGCGCGACGCGATCCTTGCCGATGAAGTCCCGCCCGATGATGAACGCCTGCGCCAGACCCTCGGGCATCGGCTGCACGGCGTAGCGAAGGTCGATGCCCCACTGCGATCCATCGCCGAGCAACTGCTCGAAGCGCGGCGTGTCCTGCGGTGTCGAGATGACGAGAATGTCGCGAATGCCCGCGAGCATCAGCGTGCTGAGCGGGTAATACACCATCGGCTTGTCATACACCGGGAGCAGCTGCTTCGACACTACCTGCGTCACCGGATAGAGCCGGGTGCCCGATCCACCAGCGAGAATAATGCCCTTCACGCTGCCCCCCTCGCCGCGTAGTTGCGCTCCACCCAGTTGCGGTATGCGCCGCTCGTCACTTCCTCCACCCAATTTGCGTTATCGAGGTACCAGCGCACCGTCTTGCGCAGGCCGGACTCGAAGCTCTCGGCCGGGCGCCAGCCGAGCTCGCGCTCGATCCTGGCCGTGTCCATTGCGTAGCGCCGATCGTGCCCCGGCCGATCCCGTACGAAAGAGATAAGGTCAGAGTAGGGAGCCTGCTTACGCGGCACCGCATCGTCGAGCAGCCCGCACAGCGTCTTTACCAGTGCGAGGTTGGTGGTCTCGGCCTTGCCGCCGATATTGTAGGTCTCACCCGTCTTTCCTTTCTCGAGCACCATGCGCACCGCTGCGCAGTGATCCGCCACATGCAGCCAATCGCGCACGTTCGAGCCGTCACCGTAGACGGGCAGCGGCTTGCCTGCGAGTGCATGGTGGATCATCAGCGGAATGAGCTTCTCCGGAAACTGGTACGGCCCGTAATTGTTCGAGCAGTTGGTGGTCAGTACTGGCAGCCCATAAGTGTGGTGATAGGCACGCACGAGGTGATCAGCGGCGGCCTTCGACGCCGCGTAAGGGCTGTTTGGCGCGTAGGGGGTCCGCTCGGTGAACGCGGGGTCGGCGGGTCCAAGCGATCCGTACACCTCGTCGGTCGAGACATGCAGAAAGCGAAAGCCGGTGCGCTCCGGCTCCGGCAGCACGTTCCAGTAGGCGCGGGCTTCCTCCAGCAGGTTGAACGTACCGACGACATTCGTCTGCACGAAATCGCCCGGGCCGTGGATCGAGCGGTCGACATGGCTCTCCGCCGCAAAGTGAACGACGGCGCGCGGCCGATGCTGCGCAAAGAGCCGCCTGACGAGCGCGCCATCGCCAATGTCGCCCTGGACGAAGACGTGGCGAGCGTCGCCCGCGAGCGCCTTGAGGTTGCGGAGGTTGCCGGCGTAGGTCAGTTTGTCCAGGTTGACGATCGTCTCGCCCGTCTCCGCAATCGTGGAAAGGACGAAGTTCGAGCCGATGAAGCCGGCACCGCCGGTGACAAGGAGCATGGCGGTTGGAATTCTAAGGTATTGCCGAACCCGAGCGCCTCATGCCGCCGCCCGTTCGGCGGCGTACTGGATGCGGTGCAGGTTGGCATAGACGCCGTTTCGTGCGATCAGCTCCGCGTGGTTGCCGGTCTCGACGATGCGGCCGCGCTCGAGCACCACGATGCGGTCGGCGCGCTCGATGGTCGAGAGCCGGTGCGCGATGACGATGGTGGTGCGCCCCCGCATCAGGGTCTCGAGCGCCGCCTGCACGTGGCGCTCGGACTCGGAATCCAGCGCCGAGGTCGCTTCATCGAGGATCAGCACGGGCGCATTCTTCAGCAGCGCCCGCGCGATCGCCAGGCGCTGGCGCTGGCCGCCTGAAAGCCGCAGGCCATTTTCCCCGATGAGCGTGTTCAGGCCCTCAGGCGTCTCGCGGATGAAGCTCAGAGCGTGCGCCGCCTCGGCCGCAGCGATCACCTCGCGCTCGCTCGCGCCCCCCATCTTGCCGTAGGCAATGTTGGCGTAGATCGAGTCGTTGAACAGCACCACTTCCTGGCTCACCAGCGCGACGTTGGCGCGCAGGCTGTCCATCGTCACTTTCTGGATATCATGGCCGTCGAGCAGCACGCGTCCGCGCGTCGGCGCATAGAACCGCGGCAGCAGGTTGACCAGCGTGGTCTTGCCGCCCCCCGACCCGCCTACCAGGGCCACGGTTTCCCCGGGACGGACATGGAGGCTGATCCCCTCGAGCGCCAGTTCGGTGCGCGTCGGATAGACAAAGCTCACGTCCTCGAACGCGATCTCGCCC
>JBFKUL010000274.1:0-4130 GCA_041635755.1 Burkholderiales bacterium
CTCGCTTTGGTCTTCGCGCACGTCGAGATAGCGACCCGCCTGCCAACGCAGGTAGAAGTCCGCGTTGTTGTAAGCGAAACGCGTCGCACTGCAACCCGCGAGCGCGCCGAGCATCGCGAGCGCGAGCAGCAGGCGGCGCAAAGCGTCGGCGGCGCTCACGCTCACCAGAAATTCTCCACCGTGATATGGCCGGGCGCGCGCCGGCGGTGCTTGCGCATGCCCCGGGCGACGAGCGTCGCGGTCGCGTCCTTCACCATGCCGGGGTTGCCGCACAGCATGACGTGCGAGTTCTGAGCCGTGAGCGCCGTGCCCGCGGCGGCCTCGAGCCGGCCGTCCTCGATCGCCGCTGGAATGCGGCCGGCGAGCGCCCCCGGCGCCGCTTCGCGGCTGACAAAGGACACCAGGTCAAAGCGATCGCCGTGCGCTTGCCGCAGCGCTCCGAGCAGGCTCCGGTAAGTCAGCTCGGTGGCGTGACGCACCGCGTGCACCAGCACCACGCGCGCGAAGCGCTGCCAGGGCGGCTCCGTGCGCAGGATCGAGAGGAACGGCGCAAGCCCGGTGCCGGTGGCGATCATCCACAACGTCTCGGCATCGGGCACCTCGGCCATGACCAGGAAGCCCGACGGATTGGCGGACAGGTAAAGCGTGTCGCCCGGGGAGAGCGCCGCAAGGCGCGGCGACAGCGGCCCCTCGGGAACGATCACGCCGTAGAACTCCAGGATCGGATCAGCGGGCGCGTTGACCAACGAGAACGGCCGCGCCACGCGCTCGCCTTCCACGTCGAGGGCGATCTTGACGAACTGGCCGGCAACGAACGGCAGCCGCGGCGCCTCGACCCGCAGCGAATACAGTACCGGCGTCCAGTGCCGGTTCTCGATCACGCGTGCTTCGAGCCATTTCGCCATCTCAGCGCGCCTTCATTGCAGCTCGTAGGGCTCGAGCTCGAGGTCCTCGAGCCGCGCGCCGAGCATGACGATGGCGCCGTGGCGACGGTTATCGCCCGTGTCCGAGAACTCGAAGGTGTAGGTGCGCTTGAGCTTCAACTGCCCTTCCTCGTCGCGCGCCAGGCGCAGCCGGGCGAACGAGACGGTGTCGTCGAGAAACTGCAGCTCATAGCGCCGGCAAGCCGCACGGCCCGCGGCCACCGCGCGCTCGCGCGCACGCAGGCTGTCCACCCAGAACAGCGCCGCCGCCACCGCGAGCACAAGTGCAAAAGCCTCCCACATCGATTCACGACGATAGCCGGACTCCGGTGATCTGCGCCCCGCGAGCGGACGCGTTGGCCCGCCATTCTGTCATCTGCCTGCGGGGCTTGAACAGGCAGTATTTAGCGCCCCCGCGGGCAGCGCCAGCCTGTTACGCGGTGTCCCTGCCGTCGAGGTAACGGTAATAGAGCAGCGCAAGCGACTCGCGGCCCCGGGCAAGACCGTGTCCCGGCACCGGCCGCAGCGGCGTAAAAGGCAGCGCCAGCTCGGCGCGCGGCACACCGAGGCACGCGCGCGCGAGCTGCTTGCCGAGCGAGACGGCGAGCGCCGCACCGCGGCCGTTGCAGCCGAGCCACGCGAGCACGCCGGGCGCGAGCTCGTGCACGTGCGGCAAGCGATCGAGCGTGATGCCCAAGCGCCCGTGCCACAGGTAATCGATCTTCGGCGCGCCGATCTGCGGAAACACGCGCGCCACGCGATCGGCGATGCGCCGCGCAAGGCGTGTACGCCAGCTCCAGGGCAGCACGAGCCCGCCGCCGGTGACCAGGCGCCCCTGCGCATCCCAGCGGAAGAAGTGCAGGTCGCCCTGCGTATCCGAGCAGGCATGGTCGAGCGGCAGCACTTCCTTTCTGAGCACATCGGGCAGCGGCGCGGTCGCGAGCTGGTAGCTGCGAACCGGAAACACGGTGCGCTCGAGCCCCGGCCAAAGCGTTTCGCCGCGCGCGCCGGTATACGCGTGCGTGGCGAGCACCACGCGCTCGGCGCGCACCTGCCTGTGGGCGCCACGTACACGCCAGCCGCCCGCCGCGCGCTCGAGCCGGGTTGCGGGACTCCGCGTGTAGACCACGGCGCCCGCTTCGATTGCGGCGCGCGCCAGCTCCCGACAGAACGCGAGCGGATTGAGCTTGCCCCCGGTTCGGTTCTGCCAGCCGCCATGCCAGAAGCGTGACCCGGTGATGCGCTCGACCGCCGCGCGGTCAAGCAGCTCGACCGGCGCGCCGCGCTTCGACCAGGCCGCGACGCGCCGCTCGACGAGGCGCATGCGACCGGGCCGGTGCGCGGGCTGCACCCAGCCCGCCTGCGCCGCCTCGCAGCGCATCGCGTGGCGCTGGATCAAATCGAAGGTGAGCTGCGCGCTGTCGCGCACCAGCGCGACGAAGCCCTCGCCCGCCTTGCCAGCGAGCTCCTCCGGATCGACACGTGAAAGCGTGGGGATGATCTGCCCGTTGTTGCGCCCGGAGGCGCCCTCGCCGATCTCGCCCGCCTCGAGCACCGCGACGCGTGCGCCGCCTTGCGCGAGGTGCAGCGCGCAGGACAGACCGGTGTAGCCCGCGCCCACCACCGCAACATCGGCGCGCACCTCGCCCTCGAGCGCACGCGTCGCCGGCGCCGCCGGCGCACTCGCGTACCACAGCGATTGTCGGAACATGCCGCTCTCCATGGTACGAATGATGGTGCCGGGGGTGCACCGCGCTGTAAAGCCGCGGCGCAGGCAGGCGCAAGCGGCCGCGCTAGGCGGCGGCCGAGGCGGGCTTGGCGGTGGTGCGCTTTTCCACCGCTTCCTGCGCCGCGCCGAGAATGCCCTTGGGCAGGAAGATGATGAACAGCACCAGCATCAGGCCGTAGAGCGTGGTGTCCAGGCCGTGGATGTCGTGGCCGAGCGCGAGGCGCAATCCTTCGGCAAGCAGGAGCGTGAAGGCCGCGCCTACCGTCGGTCCGAAACGCACGAACATGCCGCCGGCGATGGCGCCGAACACCATCTGCAGGCTGATACCGATGCCCGAGACGGTCTCCGGGTTCACGTACTGCTGGTACTGCGCGTAGAGCACGCCCGCCGCGCAGGTGACGAGCGCCGAGATCATCGTGATGGCAAGCTTGAGGCGCGTGACGCTCATGCCGACCGAGGCGGCGGCATCCTCCTCCTGGCTGATCGCCTGCAGCGCGAGGCGTGCCATCGAGCGGTCGACCCGGGTCCAGATCCACAGGCCGAGCAGCCAGCACGCGAAGATGATGTAGAACCAGACGAGCTTCGAGGGAAACTGCATCGCCCAGAGCGAGAAATCGGCTTTCTGCAGCGCAGTGGTTGGGGTCGCGCCGAGCGAGCCGCCGGTCTGGTCGCGCAGCGCGACGATGATCAGCCGCGTCACCTCGGACAGCGCGAGCGTGACCAGCGCGAAATAGTGGCCGACGATCTTGAAGCGAAAGCACGGATAGCCGATCAGGAACGCCACGATCGCCGCCACCGCGAGCGCGAGCGGCAGCCCGAACCACGGCGACAGCCCCCAGTGATTCCACGCCATCACCACCACGTAGGCGCCAATGCCGAAAAACGCGCCGTGCCCGAGGCTCACCAGGCCGAGGCGCCCCATGATCGCCCAGCCGGTATAGGCGAAGCCCCACAGCAGGCACAGGATCAGCAGGTGCAGGGGATAATTGCCCATCCCCGAGAGCGGCGCCAGCGCGAGCGCCGCGATCACGATCCAGCGCAGATTGGCCACGTCACTTCCCTCCGAGGATGCCCTGCGGCCGCCAGAACATGACGCAGATGAAAAACGAGAACGCGAGCACGTAGCCCCACTCGATGTGCAGGAAGAACCCGCCCACCGAGATGAACTGCGCGAAGATGAACGCGGCGATGAAGCCCCCGACCATATTGCCCAAGCCCCCGAGCACGCACACCATGAAGGTGATCGGCCCGAACGAAAGCCCGATCGCGGGATGGATGTCGTATTGCAGCACCAGCAGGCACGCAGCCAGTCCGGCGAGGCCGCCGCCGAGCGCCGAGGTGGTGAGAAAGATGCGGTTCGGGTTCACGCCCATCAGCGGCATGATGGCGCGATCCTGCGAGATGGCGCGGATCGCCGTGCCGAGGAAGGTCTTCTTCAGGAACAGGAACACGCCGATCATGCCGGCGAGCGCCACCAG
>JBFKUL010000275.1:0-4128 GCA_041635755.1 Burkholderiales bacterium
CGAGCGCCTCGACCACCGCGGGATAGTCGTTCACCGGCGTCCAGTCGACCTTCATGCCGAGCTCGCGCTCGAGATAGCGACCGAGTGGCGAGAATTTTCGCAGCAACTCGGTCGGCGACTCGTCTGGGATGGCCGATACTCTCAGCACCTGCTGCGCTTGCGCCGGCACGGCGCTTCCAATGAGTACGGCGAGAAACGTGGCGACGAGCGTCCGGCTGAGTACTCTGGGCATTGTCTTGTCCTCCAGCGAGTTGTAAAGCAGGGCAAACCCCGGCCAGCGGCGCAAAGGCGCCGGCGGGGCAGATCGCATCTTGGGGGCAGGAAGGTGGGCCGGAACGGCGCCACCGGTTCTGGAACGGAGGGCGAACCGCGCGAACGAGCGACAGTCGTCCTCGGGACTGCCGCCACGCTCGGCACGGCCGCCGCCGCAGCGCGCGTATTCCAGCGTCACGGCGAGCGAGCGCGAGCTTTGCGAAGTCAGGCGGCGGAGCAGAATCATCGTGGATGCGAGCCGATCCGGAGTCAGTCGCCGACGGTGCAGCGCGCCTTACGATCCCGGAACGATGCCAAAACCCACTTTAGCAGCCCGAGCGTTGGCCTCGGAATACACTGCAAAACAACACCCTGAAAACGAAAAGCCCGGCCAGCGCCGGGCTTTTTGCCGGTGTCGCGCGGTGAGTTAGCGCGAATTACCCATCCTTTTTGACCTTTTCCTTCTTGGCCTTCTTTTCTTTCTTCTCGACACCCTCTTTCTTGACCTTGGGCGCTTTCTCGGCCTTCGCCGTCTTCTTCACCGGCTCGGCTGGCGTTGCCGCCTGGGCCGGCTGGGCCGGCGTTGCGCGCGTCGCAGCCGTTGCGGGCGCGGCCGCGGGCTGAGCAGGGATCGCCGCTTTGGCGGGCGTTGCGGGGGTTGCAGGGGTTGCAGGAGTGGCCGGCTGCGCCTGTGCGAAGGCGGAGGCCGCGAATGCCGTGGCGATCACGGCTGCGAGCATTTTTTGCTTGAGCATGTAGGTACCTTTAGGGAATTCTCATCGATCCACGCCGGATCGACTTTGTTCAACGCATCAGACTTGCGCAGGTTGACGTTGCAGCGAATGTCGAGTGAGGGCCAGGTCGGGTCGCGGCTGTGTCGGGCGGCACACCAGAGCGAATCTATAATGCACGCCGGCAACGCCATGATCGAATTGAGTCAATTGCGCATTCTGCGCCGCGCGTCCGGGCTGTTTCCCGCATGAGACTGACACAATTCCGGGCGCAGCTGCCCGCGGGTGATCTGTGGGTATTCGGCTATGCATCGCTCATGTGGTCGCCCGGCTTTGCGCATCGCGAGCGCTCGACCGCGCATGTCTTCGGCTACCACCGCTCGCTGTGCATCTACTCGCACCGGCACCGCGGCACCCCCGCGCGTCCCGGGCTCGTGATGGGCCTGTGCCGCGGCGGCTCGTGCTGGGGCATGGCGTTTCGCGTCGCCGCCGAAGACGCGCCAGCGGTCTTGCGCGCACTGTGGCATCGCGAGATGCGTAACATCGTCTATCAGCCACGCTTGGTACGTGCGCGGGTGCGCCGCGGGCGCGCGGTGCTTGCGGTCGCGTTCGTCGCCGATCCGTGCCATCGTCAGTTTGCCGGCGATCTCGACGTCGAGCACACCGCGCGCCTTGTGGCCCAGGGCCAAGGCGGGCGCGGCCACAACGTGGATTATCTGCGGCGCACGCTCGAGCACATGCGCGAGATCGGCGTGCGCGACCCGCATCTTGACCGGGTGCTCAAGCGCGCCGTCGCGCTACGCCTCGCCAGGCTCAGCCCATAGACGCTTGCTGCACCGGGAACGGACGAGTATTCAGATCCGAATTCACCTTCTTTCGCTTTGCGCTGCAAACCGTCACACGCTAAACATGCCCATCGTGCTCTTACGCGTGCGTGCCCTCCGCTGCCACCGCGCGCGCCATGCGCGCAAGCGCCTCTTCGAGGCGCGCACGCTGCGTGCCGAAATTCAGCCGAACAAAGCGCTCTGCACCGAACTGTGCGCCCGGTGAAAGCGCCACGCCGTGGCGCAAGAAGAGCGCGTGCGGATCCTTCGCGCCGAGAGCACTCGCATCGATCCACGCCAGGTACGTCGCCTCGACGTGCGCCATGTCCAAGCCGGGCTGCTGCGCAACCCAGGCTTCAACCCGGTCGCGGTTCAAGCGCAGGTACTCGAGCTGCGCTGCGAGCCAGTCCTCGCCCTCCCGGTAGGCGGCGATCGCGCCGAGATAGCCGAACACCGAAGGGTCGTGGAGGGTCGCGTGGTGATCGATCGAGAAGGCGCTTCGCAGCGCCGGGTCTTCGATGATCGCGAACGCGCAGCCGGCGCTGGGAAAATTGTAGGTCTTGTTGGGCGACATCAGCGTCACCGTGCGGCGCGATACCTCCGGCGCGAGACTGGCGATCGGCACGTGAGGCTTGTCCGCGTCGAGAAGCAAGTCTGCGTGGATCTCGTCCGAGCAGACCACCAGGTTGTGTCGCGCGGCGAGCTCGGCGAGCCGCCCGAGCTCGGCGCGCGTAAAGATGGTGCCGCCCGGGTTCTGCGGGTTGCACAGGAACAGCATCCGCGTCTGCGCGCGCAGCGCTCGCGCGAGTCGATCCTCGTCGAACACCCAGCGCCCGTCCATGAGCGTCAGCGGCACGTCGCTGTGTGCGCGTGGCGCGAGCTGGACCGCGCGCTTGAAGTGGTGGTAGATCGGCGTCGGCACCAGCACGTGGCCGTCAGACGGGACAAGATGTCGCGCCGCCAGGTGCAAGCCGGGCACCACGCCCGGCAGGAACACGATCCAGTCGGACGCGATGCGCCAGTCATAGAGTCGCTGCATGCGCGCAATGATCTCCTCGCGCAGCTCGCCCGGCGGGCCGCTGTAGCCGAAAACACCGTGCTCGATGCGCCGGGCGAACGCCGCGAGTACCGCCGGCGGCGCGCGAAAATCGGTGTCCGCCACCCAGAGAGGCACGACATCGCGTCCCTCGTAGCGCTCCCAGCGCATGGCGCCGGTGCCGGACCGATCGACCGGCGTATCGAAATCGAATTGCATTGCTGCCTTCTAGCACATCGGGAACGAGCAAACAAAAACGCCGGGACCAGGCCCGGCGTCGAATCGGGCCTGCCGCCTCGACGGGCGGTACGGCCCTGGGAGCTTGCTTATTGGTCTTTCGCTGGCGCGCCGGACTTGGACTCGTCCTTCTCCAGCGCGTCTCCCCCCTCCTCCTTCTCCTCTTCCTGCGCCTCCTCGAGCGCGTCCTGCAGCTGCTGGCCATAGCCGCCCTGCGGCATGTAGTCCTCGAGCGAAGTCGCCTCCTCGACGTCGATGGTCTTGATCGCGCGCGAGGCTTCCTGCAGTTTTCCCGGCAGATAGGTCGCGATCGGCGGGAACGCGATGATCAGTGTGATCGCGATCACCTGCAGCACCATGAATTCCATCATGCCGCGGTAGATGGTCCCGAGCGACCATTCCTTCACCACCTGCTTCAGATAATAAGCCGACATCGCCACCGGCGGCGACAGGAACGCGGTCTGCAGCGTGACCGCGACCAGCGCGCCGAACCAGATCAGGTCGTACTCGAGCGCCTTGACCACCGGATAGAAGATCGGCAGGAACACCAGCACGATCGCCGGCCATTCGAACGGCCAGCCGAGCACGAAGATGAGCGCCAGGATCAGCACCAGCATGACCGTCGGATGCAGCTGGAACGCGAGCAGCGACTCGGTGATGAAGGTCGCCGAGCCCAGGCGCGCGAACACCGCGCCGAAGATGTTCGAGGTGACCGCGAGGAACAGCACCATGCTCGAGGTCGCCGTGGTGTTGAGCAAGGCCCGCTTGAGGCCCGCCCAGGTCAGCTTGCGGTAGGCGAGCGCCAGGATCATCGCGCCGCCCGCGCCGACGCCGGAGGCCTCGGTGGGCGTCGCGAGGCCGAGCAGGATCGAGCCAAGCGTCGCGCCGATCAGCCCGGCGAGCGGCACCACGCCGATCAGCACTTCCTTGATGATCGTGAACACCCCGTGGATGCGCTCTTCCTTGGGTACCGGCGGGCCGAGCTTCGGGTTGAGGAAGGAGCGCCCGAGCAGATAGCCGAGGTAGATCGCCGCGAGCATGAAGCCCG
>JBFKUL010000276.1:0-4120 GCA_041635755.1 Burkholderiales bacterium
CCCTGAATGAAATCGCAGCGCGATGTCTCGAGGAACTCGAGCTGCTCCTCAGTCTCGACGCCCTCCGCCACCACGCGGATGTTGAGCGCATGCGCCAGCGCGATGATCGCGGCGACGATCGATTTGGCGTCCTTGTCGCCGGGCAGGTCGGCGACGAAGGAGCGGTCGATCTTGATCTTGTCCACCGGAAAGCGCTTCAGGTACGCGAGACTCGAGTAGCCGGTGCCGAAGTCGTCGATCGCGATCGACACGCCCAGTGCCTTGAGACGGTTCATCGTCGCGAGCGCGAGGTCGGTCTGCTGCATCGCCGTGGACTCCGTGATCTCGAGTTCGAGCAGCGGCGCCGGCAGGCCAGTCTCGCGCAGCGCCTGCGAGACGGTCTCGACGAGCTTTGGGTCGGCGAACTGACGCGCCGAGAGGTTCACCGAGACCGGCAGCCCGTGCTCGATACCGATGAAGGTGGCCCAGCGGCACGCTTCGCGCAGAACCCAGGCCCCGATCGGCACGATCAGTCCGGTTTCCTCGGCGAGCTGGATGAAATCGTCCGGCGACACGAGGCCCTTGTTCGGGTGGTGCCAGCGCACCAGCGCCTCGTGCGCGGCGACGCAGCCCGCCTTGAGCTCGGTCACCGGCTGGTAGTACACGGCCAGCTCGCCCTTCTGCAACGCGCGGCGCAGATCGTTCTCGAGCGTCAGGCGACGCGAGGCCGAGAGGTTCATCTGGTCGGTAAAGAACTGGTAGTTCGCCCGCCCCATTTCCTTGGCGTGGTACATCGCCGCATCCGCGTTGCGGATCAGCATCTCGGCATCGCGTCCGTCGTCCGGGAACACGCTGATGCCGATCGACGGCGTGACGTGCAGATCGCGGCCGTCGATCACCACCGGGGCCGAAAGCTGCTCGATCACCTTTTGGGCGACATTCGCCGCATCCGATGAACGCTTGATCTCGGGCAGCACGATGACGAACTCGTCGCCGCCGATGCGGCAAATGGTGTCGCCGACGCGCATCAGCTTGACCAGGCGCCCCGCCACCTCCTGCAGGAGCACGTCGCCCACCGCGTGGCCGAGCGAGTCGTTGATCAGCTTGAAGCGGTCCAGATCGATGAACATCACCGCGGTCTGCTTGCGGTTGCGGTACGAGAGCGCGAGCGCCTGCGTCAACCGATCCTCGAGCAGGCGCCGGTTGGGCAGGCCGGTGAGCGCGTCGTGATCGGCCAGGTGCCGTGCGCGCTCCTCGGCCTGCTTGCGCTCGGTGATCTCGCTCTCGAGCTGCAGGTTGGCGGCCTTGAGCTCGGCGGTGCGCTGCGAGACGGCGCGCTCGAGCGCCTGGCGCGCCGCACGTTCGTGGGTGATGTCCTCGTAGATCCAGATCGAACCATCGTGCGGACGCGCGGGGTCGATCGCCTTGCCCACCACCTTGCACCAAAACAGGCCCCCGTCCTTGTCCCGCAACTGCAGCTCGTCGGTGATGCTGCGGCCCTCGGCCAGCACCTTGTAGCGCGCGGCCGCGGCGTTGAACGCCTTCTTGGTGGGAAAGATGATCTCGGAGCTCTTGCCGACCATCTCGCCGGGCGCGTAGCCGAACATCTCGTGCAGGCGCGGGTTGACGCGCTGGTAAACGCGATCGCGTATGAACGCGATGCCGATGGTCGCGTTGTCGAGAATCAGCTCCTGCTCGGCAAGGGCACTACGCACGCGTTCCTCGGCCTCCTGTTCGGCGGTGACGTCGTCGAGCAGCCATACGGAGCCCTGCGCGGGGTCGTTCGATTGCACGGCCTGGCCCGACAGCGCGCAACGGAACTCGGTGCCGTCCTTGCGTCGAATGCGAAAAGTGCCCTGCACCGTCTCGCCCTTCCAGACATTCTCGTAGAAGCGGTTGCCGCGCTCGAATTCCCTCTTGTCGGCGTAGAGCACCCGCGTCGAGCTGCCCAGCAACTCGCCCTGCCCATAGGCGAGCAGCTCCTCGAAGCGCCGATTGCAGCGAATGATGGTCCGATCCTTGACAAACACGATGCCGATCATGGCACTGTCGAGGAGCGCGGTCTGCTCGCGCACCACGCGCTGCAGCGATTCGTCGGTGCGCTTGCGCTCGGTGATGTCCTCGAACAGCCACACGTAGCCCTTGGTCGGATCGCCCGGCTCAAGGGCGCGGCCCGAGAGCCGGCAGTACATGCCTGAGCCGTCGGCGCGGCGCAGGAACTGCTCGCGTTGATGCACGCCGCGCTCGTCGATCTCCTCGTAGCTCGAGGCGCGCGATTCGAATTCCTGGTCCGTAAAATACAGCTCGCGCGTCGAAATGCCCTGCGCCTGCCCCGGGGCGTAGCCGAACAGCTCCTCGAAGCGCCGATTGCAGCGCATCACCTTGCGCTCGCGCACGAACGCGATGCCGACGACCACGTTGTTGAGCAACGCCTGCTGCTCGGAAAGCAGCCGCCGCAGCTCGTCTTCCGAGTGTTTTTGCTCGGTGATGTCCTCGTTGACCCACACCGCGCCTTTCTGCGGATCGAGCGGATCGACGGCGGAACCCGACGCCCGCACCCAGAACAGCTTGCCGTCCTTGCGCCGGCGCAAGCCCTCGTCGCGGAAGGTCGCACCGCGCGACATTTCCTCGTAGGCCCGGCCGGCTTCGAGATAATCCTGCTGGCTGGGGTAGAGGAGGGACGTCGGCTGCCCGATGAGCTCACCGGGCCCGTAGCCGTACATCTCTTCGTAGCGGCGGTTGCAGCGCAGGATGCGCCGCTCCTGGACGAAGCTGATGCCGATCGAGGCCGACTCCAGCGTCGCGCGCTGCTCGCGCAGCAGGCGGTCGACCTCGTCCAGGTGACGCTTGCGCTCGGTAATGTCCTCGATGATCCAGATCGTTCCCTGCTGGGTGTTCTGCGCATCGATCGACTTGGCGATCAGGCGCGCCATGAACGTCGAGCCGTCCTTGCGCTGCAGCTCCCATTCCAGGTCGAGCTGGCCGCCCGAGGCGAGGGTCGGGATCGCGATCTGGCCCAGCGCCTCGTAGCTTTCGCGCGACGGGTAGATCGTGCTGCCGGGCCGTCCGATCAGCTCGTCCGGCTGGAAGCCGAACATCTCGGAAAAGCGCGGGTTGCACAGGAAGATCTTGCGGTCGCGCGTGAAGGCAATGCCGATCGAAGCGTTCGCGAGGATCGCCTCGTACTCGAGCTGGGTGTAGCGCGTACGTCCGGCGTAGCTCGAGGGCGGCTCGCCCGCGCGCGGCGGCTCGCCCGGTGCGCCGGGCGCGCGGAAAGCGATCGGATCGCTCACCGGCTCGCCCTCCGCACGTCGCTTTGCTGCGCCAGCACCCGGATGTCGCTCCCATAGCCTTCCAGGCGCGCAAGTGCACGCTCGCGCTGCTCGGGGCGAAGCGTGGCGTCGAGATCGAGCAGCAGGCGGAAAACATCCTCGCGCTGCGCGCCGAGCGCCGCCTCGTAGGCCGGGTCGCGATCTCGATCCCAGTGGGCCGCCCAGTCGGCGAGTCGCCGGCCGGCCTCGCGCCGGCGCAGCATCTCGAGAAACTCGCGCTGTCGTCGCCGACGCTCCGCATCGCGCAGCTCGCCGATCAGCGGCGCACGCTCGGCGTACTGCCTGACGCGCTCGATCTGAGCATCGCTCAAGGTTCCCAACCAGTCCTCCAGTCGCTCGAGGTTGCGGCGCAGCCGCCGCGCCTTGCGTTCCCCGGGCGTTCCGCGCAGATGCTCGTCGGCGAAAGCGCGGTTGTCGACGTCCAGCCGCTTTTCCAGATGCGCGATCTGCTCCGGCTTCAGCCGATCGAGCACCGGGGCGAACTCCTCGGCGGCCATGCGCAGGCTCACACGCGCCTGCGTCCGGATCGAATCGTACCCCCAAACGAGATCCTCCCGGTCAAGGCCGTCGACAAAGCGCCCGCCCGCCTGCTCGACCAGCCGAGCGTAGACCGGCAGGGCTTCGGCTCGATGCCATGCGAGGAACGCAGCGATGCGCATATCGAGCAGCTCGCTTTGGTCTTCGCGCACGTCGAGATAGCGACCCGCCTGCCAACGCAGGTAGAAGTCCGCGTTGTTGTAAGCGAAACGCGTCGCACTGCAACCCGCGAGCGCGCCGAGCATCGCGAGCGCGAGCAGCAGGCGGCGCAA
>JBFKUL010000277.1:0-4039 GCA_041635755.1 Burkholderiales bacterium
GAGCGCCGTTTGCAGGCAATGCCGCCGCGCTACGCTCGCGCCGCGCCCGGTAGGCGACGCGAAGCGACAGCTGTTGCGCAAGAAGCTCGTCGAACTTCATTCGCGCCCATGCCGGGTGCGTGCGCTCGGCCAGTGCAGCGAGGTCGGCCGCCGGTGGCGGCCGATGCAAAGTTTCGATTGCCTGCGCGAAATCGCCCAGCTGATAGCGCTTGCGAAACGCGTCAGGCAACGAGTCGTCGAGCTCGGCCTCGTCGAGCGCGTGAAGCACGAGCTTGCGCAGTGTCGCCTGCGATAGCCCGGCCGTGGTCGGATAGATGGGCGTCAGCGACGTGGCAAGCGGCTCGTCTGGTGCCACGATCCGGTAGCGCGGATGCACCATCTCGGCGCCGAACCACCCGCTGCGCACCTCGCCGTAGGCCCGCACGGGTCGACCCTCGTCGGCGGCGCGCTCGAATTGCTTCAGTTGGCTGCCATAGAAGTTGAGGAAGCGCAGCACCAAGGCGCCGCCATCGCTCGAGCGCGCATGGACCACGAGTTGCCGGCGCGGGCGAAACGCCACCTCTGCGCGATCGACGCGCGCCTCGATCAGCACGGGAGTGCCCGCGGGCGCAGCCTGGGGCGCCGTCAGCGACGTTTCGTCCTCGTACCGGAGAGGCAGGTGCAACAGCAGGTCGAAGCGCGAGCGGATGCCGAGCTTGGCGAGCCTTGCCGCAAGCGCGGGGGGAAACGGGCCGTGCGAAGCGCCCGCCGGACGCGGCGTTGCCGCGCCGGCGCGCGTGCGCTTCGCCGGTGCACTCACCCCGCGTGCAGGATCGCGTCGATCTCGACCAGCGCGCCGCGCGGCAGGCTCGCGACACCGATTGCGGCGCGCGCCGGGTAGGGCTCTTTCACATACTGTGCCATGATCTCGTTCACTTTTGCGAAGTGCCCGAGGTCGGTGAGATACACGGTCATGCGCACGGCCTGCTCGAGCCCCAGCCCCGAAGCCTTTGCGATCGCCGCGAGATTATTGAACACGCGGTGGATCTGCGGCTCGATACCTTCCACGAGCTGCATGGTTGCCGGATCGAAGCCGATCTGCCCCGACAGATAGACGGTATCGCCCGCGCGTACCGCTTGCGAGTAGGTGCCGATCGCCGCCGGCGCGTCCTTGCTCTGGATTGCCTTCTTCATGCTCGCTCCAAGAGTAGAATTGCGTTTCGGCGCACGTATCTTAGCCGAAATGGCCTCCCCGCTGATTTCAAATCTCGAGAAGATGATCGGCACGCCGCGCGACGGCGCGCTGCTCCGCTATTCGCTGGGCCTCGAGCTGCTCAAGGCGGGTGAGACCGTGCGTGCGCTCGAGCACCTGCGCGAGGCGGTCGCGCGCGACCCTCAGTATTCCGCCGCGTGGAAGGCGCTGGGCGGCGCCCTCGCCGAGGCGAAGCACGCTGACGAAGCGCTCGAAGCCTATCGCCGCGGTATCGACGCGGCGCAACGCAAGGGCGACAAGCAGGCGCAGAAGGAAATGACTGTGTTCGCGCGCCGTCTTGAGAAACAGCAACGAGGGTGATGCGGCGCGCGCACACCGGAATCCGACTATGAGCAACGCAAAGAACGTTCTTGGCACCTCGCTCGAGCCTTGCGGAATGGATCCGCTGACCGGGTTCTATCGCGATGGCTGCTGCAATACCGATTACGACGATGTCGGTATTCATGTGATTTGCGCGCGTATGACAAGAGAGTTTCTGGAGTTCTCGCAACGCAACGGCAACGATCTTGTGACGCCGGCGCCCGAGGTCGGGTTTGCGGGCCTGAAGCCGGGCGACCGCTGGTGCCTATGCGCGGGACGATGGAAGGAGGCGCTCGATGCCGGCGTAGCGCCGCCGGTGATTCTGGAGGCAACGCACGAGGAAGCCATCGCGGTGGTGCCACTCGAGTCGCTCGAGCGCTATGCCGTGAGGGAACGCTAGAAACGAGAAAGGCGCCCGCAGGCGCCTTACGAAATCTGGTGGAGTGGAGGAGGATCGAACTCCCGACCTTCGCATTGCGAACGCGACGCTCTCCCAGCTGAGCTACCACCCCCGGGGAAAGGCGCGGATTTTACAGCAGATTGGGCGCACGGGACAACGGCGCGACAGCCGTTCCGCGCACGTCGAACCAAGTGACAAGGGGTGCTTAACGCGCCGCTACCCGGGGCCAGAAACGATCGCTCTTGCGTACAAGCCCGTGCTCACGCCGGATCTAGGGTTGCGGGCGCAGCGGCTAACGGGTTGGGCCGGCGTCCGCGTATCCGCGCCGCGAGCAGGCGCCACGCGACGACGAACAATGCCACGACAACCGGTGAACCGATCACCGCGTCGCCGGCGAGCGCGGCGGCAATTCCACCATGCAGCGTGAGCCACACTAGCAAACCGACACCGAGTGCGCCGAGGAGCATCGCCGCCGGCGTCGCAACGCACAGCACGCAGGTCTCGGAGGCGAACCAAGACGCCTCGTGGTGTCGGCAGACCACCGCGAGAAGGCCAAGGATGAGTGCACCGGTACACAGTAAGGCAACAGCGAGCACGACGATCATGACCCATTCCTTTGTTCGAACTCCCGCGACGCGCAAAGTCGCCTGGGCGCAACGACTCTAGCAATGGCCATCGACCGCAACTACTGGGGAATACCCTAGCCGTGCATGGCGGAGGAATGAGCCTGGCTACGGGCTTGGCGGCACGAACCCGGTTTCAACGCAAAACCGCACCAGCTCCGCCGCAGAGTCGACTTCGAGCTTGCGCATGATGTGCGCGCGATGGAACTCGACCGTCTTGGCCGAGATGCTCAGCGCGTCGGCGATGACGCGATTGGGTTTTCCGTCGAGCACCAGGGCGAGCACATCGCGTTCTCGGGCCGTGAGCGTCGCGAGCCTCGCCTGAGCGCTGCCGCGCACGCGATCGCGAGCGTGCTGATCGAAGTCCCGCGCCAGCGCGTCGCGCACGATCTGCAGCAGGCGGGCAGGATCGAAGGGCTTTTCCAGGAAGGATGCCGCGCCTTTACGCATCGCCTCGACGGCCATCGGAATGTCGCCGTGCCCGGTAACGAAAACCACCGGAACCCGTAACCCTCTTCGCAGCAGCTCGTCGTGAACGCTCGTTCCGCTCATCTCCGGCATGCGCACATCGAGCACCACGCAGCAGGGGCCTGATGGGGCAAACGCATCCAGAAACCCTTGTGCCGAGGAAAACGGGTGCACTAGAAACCCCGCGCCTTGCAAAAGCATGACGATGGCGTCGCGCATCGCCGCATCGTCCTCAAGCACGTAGACGGTGGGCGCCGATGGGAAATCGTTCTGCGCCCTCATCGCGTGATCGCCGGAAGCGTGAATCGGAAGGTCGCGCCCCCGCCTTCGGTCGGCTCGTGCCAGAGCCGACCGCCGTGCGTTTCGAGAATCGAGCGGCAAATACCCAGTCCGAGCCCGAGTCCGCCGGTCTTGGTGGTGTAAAACGCATCGTAGATGCGTTGCGCGGCGTCTTCGGGCACGCCCGTAGCGCGGTCGATCACCGAGACGAGCACATCGCCCTCGACATCGCGCTCGGTGCGCACGGTTACGATTCGACGCTCCGGCGGTAATTCCCCGAGCGCCTCAATGGCGTTTCGCAGCAGATTCATCAAGACCTGCTCGATCAGCAGCGCGTCCGCGGAAGCCTGCGGAAGCCCCGGGTCGAGCTCCAGCGCGATCGAGATACGACGGTCCGCGGTGAACGACTGCAGCAGCTTCGCATGCGCCTCGACGATCCGGTTGACGTCGGTGGGCGCAAACGCCTCGCCTCGATGCTTGAGCAAATCGCGTAGCCGATTCACGATCGCCCCCGCACGCAGCGCCTGTGCCCGGCACTTCTCCACGGTGTCGCGCAGCATCGGATCGGCTTGCCTGCCGCGCTCGAGCCTGCCGACACAGGTTTCGAGGTAGGTGGCGATCGCGGCCAGGGGCTGGTTCAGCTCGTGGGCAAGCGACGAGCCCAGCTCGCCGAGCGCGACCATGCGCGAGGAGCGATCGAGCAGCTCGCGTTGGCGC
>JBFKUL010000278.1:0-4012 GCA_041635755.1 Burkholderiales bacterium
ACGCTCGCTGCCGCCACGGCGGATCCCGAGGCAGTCGCCGACGAGCACACGGTGCTCTTTGTCGGCACCGGCAAGTCCGAAGTCACGCCCTACACGAGCGCCTATACCATTAAGAGCGCCGTGGACAATCCGCTGGTCGAGCTGCGCGAATATCTGGCCGCGCGCGGCCTTGCGCGCCTCGGTTCGGTCTCCGAACCCGAGGACCACGTCGCCGGGCTGTGCGAGGTCATGCGTCATTTGATCGCAGTGCAGCAAGCGCCGGCGGAAGAGCAGAAGGCGTTCTTCGAGGGCTACGTCTGGCCGGGCGCGGTGCCGTTGTGCGATGCAGTAACGCAGGCGCAGCATGCCGATTTTTACAAACGCGTCGCGCGTTTCGCGAAGAGCTTTTTCCAGCTTGAACAAGAAGCATTTGAAATGTGAAAATGTGCTTTAATTCACGTTGCATGCGGACGGCCCGGAACGGTCCTCCGAGCTGGCCGCAAAACTACAAGAATTAAGGAGGCGACCATGAGCGACCGCAGCAACACTCGTCTGTCACGACGTCATTTTCTCCTCTCACTCGGCGCCGGCGGCGCGGCCACTGCGGCTGCGATCGTTGCAAAAAATGCGCCATCCACCGAGCAGGTCACCACCGGCACCGGCAAGCGCGCATCACGCGGCTACCAGACGTCGGAACACGTGAACAACTACTACCGGACCGCGAAGGTCTGAGGAGTCCGCCATGTTGCTGACGAGAAAATCCGGCGCCGCCGCGGTGCCGCAGTCCCGTCTTTCGCGGGGCCTGTCCAGCGTACTTGCCAAGACCATCGACCGCCGCACGTTCCTCAAGCGCTCGGGTGTGACGCTCGGCGCCGGCGCGGTGGCCTCGCAATTGCCGTTCAGCATGATCGGCAAGGCCGAGGCGTCCACGCAGGCCGGTGGCGGCAAGATCGAGGTGCATCGCACCGTCTGTACGCACTGCTCGGTTGGCTGCGCCATCGACGCGGTGGTGGAAAACGGCGTCTGGGTGCGCCAGGAGCCGGTGTTCGACTCGCCGTTGAACCTCGGCGCGCACTGCGCCAAGGGCGCCTCGGTGCGCGAGCACGGCATGACGCACGAGTCGCACCGCCTGAAGTCGCCGATGAAGTTGGAAGGCGGCAAGTGGAAGAAGATCTCGTGGGACGTCGCCTACAACGAGATCTCGCAAAAGATGCTGCAGCTGCGCAAGGAAAGCGGACCGGACTCGGTCTACATCCTCGGCTCCTCGAAGCACAACAACGAGCAGTCGTACCTGCTGTGCAAGTGGGCGCGGCTGTGGGGTTCGAACAACATCGACCACCAGGCGCGCATCTGCCACTCGACCACGGTGGCGGGCATCGCCAACACCTGGGGCTACGGGGCGATGACCAACTCGTACAACGACGAGCAGAATTCGAAATCCATGCTGTTCTTCGGCTCGAATGCGGCCGAGGCGCATCCGGTCTCGATGCTGCACACCCTGCACGCCAAGGAGAACGGCGCCAAGGTAATCGTCGCCGACCCGCGCTTCACCCGCACTGCCGCCAAGGCAGACCAGTACGTGCGCGTGCGCTCGGGCTCCGATGTGGCGTTCATCTTCGGGGTGCTGCATCACATCTTCAAGAACGGCTGGGAAGACAAGGACTACATCCACAAGCGCGTCTACGGCATGGACAAGGTCAAGGCGGAAGTCATGGCCAAGTACACGCCCGATGTGGTGCAGAACATCACCGGCGTACCCGAGCAAGAGATGCTCCAGGTCGCCAAGACGCTATCGGAGAACCGCCCGGCGTTCATCATCTGGGCGATGGGCCAGACGCAGCATACGAACGGCAACGCGATCGTTCGCGCGAGCGCCATCCTGATGCTCGCGCTGGGCAGCGCCGGGGTCACCGGCGGCGGGGCCAACATCTATCGCGGCCACGACAACGTGCAGGGCGCAACCGACATCGGCCCGAATCCGGACTCGCTGCCGGGCTATTACGGCATCGCCGACGGCTCGTTCAAGCACTGGGCGCGGGTCTGGAACGTCGACTTCGACTGGATCAAGAGCCAGTACGCGCCGGGCATGATGAACAAGCCCGGCATCACGGTATCGCGCTGGATCGACGGCGTGCTCGAGAAGAACGAGCACATCGACCAGGATCCGAACCTGCGCGCGGTGATCTTCTGGGGCCACGCGCCGAACTCGCAGAGCCGCGGCCTCGATATGGTCGAGGCGATGAAGAAGCTCGACTTGATGGTGGTGATCGATCCGTATCCCTCGGCCTCGGCCTCGATGTTCGCCATGGTGAGGAAGGACGGCGCCTACCTGCTGCCGGCGGCAACGCAGTTCGAGACCTCGGGCAGCGTGACCGCCTCCAACCGCTCGCTGCAGTGGCGCGAGGCGGTGGTCGAGCCGCTGTTCGAGTCGCGCACCGATCACATGATCATGTATCAGCTGGCGCAAAAGCTCGGCTTCGCCGACCAGCTCGTCGGCAAGAAGGACGGCAAGCAGAACATCAAGCTGGTGAAGGGCAAGGGCGGTGAGGAGCCTTCGATGGAAGATACGCTGCGCGAAGTCAATCGCGGCGTTTGGACCATCGGCTACACGGGACAGACGCCCGAGCGCCTGCAGGCGCACATGCGCAACATGCACGTCTTCGACATCAAGACGCTACGCGCCAAGGGCGGCAAGGACGCCAAGACCGGATACGACCTCACCGGCGATTATTTCGGGCTGCCCTGGCCTTGCTGGGGCAATGCCGAGATGAAGCATCCCGGCTCGCCGAACCTGTACGACACGTCGAAGCACGTGATGGACGGCGGCGGGAATTTCCGCGCCAACTTCGGCGTGGAGCGCGACGGCGTCAATTTGCTGGCCGAGGACGGCTCGCACTCGAAAGGTGCGGACATCACCACCGGCTATCCGGAGTTCGACGACAAGCTGCTCAAGAAGCTCGGCTGGTGGGAGGAACTGACCGAGGCCGAGAAAGCCGAGGCCGAAGGCAAGAACTGGAAGACCGACCTCTCGGGCGGCATGCAGCGCGTTGTGATGAAGGTGCACGGTTGCATGCCCTTCGGCAACGCCAAGGCGCGCGCGGTGGTGTGGAATTTCCCGGATGCCATACCGCTGCACCGCGAGCCGCTGTATACCTCGCGCCCGGACCTGATCGACAAGTGGCCGACGCACGACGACCAGAAGAACCGCTGGCGCCTGCCGGTGCTGTTCAAGTCGGTGCAGGACAAGCATCGCGATGCGGTGAAGCAGTTCCCGCTGATCCTGACGAGCGGACGGCTGGTCGAGTACGAGGGGGGCGGCGAGGAAACCCGCTCCAATCCGTGGCTCGCCGAGCTGATGCAGGACAACTTCGTCGAGATCAGCCCGAAGGCGGCCGCCGACCGCGGCATTCGCCACGGCGAGTATGTGTGGGTGAGCAGCCCGACCGGCGCCAAGATCAAGGTCAAGGCGCTGATCACCGAGCGAGTGGGCAATGACACGGTGTTCGTCCCGTTCCACTTCTCGGGCTGGTGGCAGGGGCAGGACATGCTGCCCTACTACCCGGAAGGGGCGGCGCCCATCGTGCGCGGCGAGGCGGTCAACACGGCCACCACGTACGGCTACGACATCGTCACCATGATGCAGGAAACCAAGACCACGCTTTGCCAGGTGGCCAAGGCCTGAGGCTAAGACGAGGAACCCGAGGAGATAACCATGGCTAGAATGAAATTCCTCTGCGATGCCGAGCGTTGCATCGAGTGCAACGGCTGCGTCACGGCCTGCAAGAACGAGAACGAGGTTCCCTGGGGCGTGAACCGCCGCCGCGTCGTCACCATCAATGACGGCGTGGTCGGGGCCGAGAAGTCGATCTCGGTCGCCTGCATGCACTGCTCGGATGCGCCGTGCATGGCGGTCTGTCCTGTGGACTGCTTCTACAAGACCGCCGACGGCGTCGTGCTGCACGACAAGGACCTGTGCATCGGCTGCGGCTACTGCTTCTATGCGTGCCCGTTCGGCGCGCCGCAGTACCCGCAG